>JBBKXU010000189.1:0-7942 GCA_037969645.1 Ferruginibacter sp.
ATAAAAAAACTGATAATAATTTACCCAAACCGTATTCAGAAAATTTTAACAATAAACAAAGTAACGAAACGACTGTTGCATTCGTAAAACCTGAAAACAACAACAGCAACAAAGTTTCCGGAAGCAATGATGCCGTTGTAAAAACCAACCCGAATGAAAAAATAAGAAACGCTGTAATACCTGATATTAATAAAACCAAGATTACAGACCCAACTATAACTGCTGCAATACAAGTGGTAAATAAAACCACCGATGAGAATAATAACAGCCGTTATCTGGATGTAGATGACGGTACAGAAAAGCGAACAGCATTAGGTGGGTTTATACGCAAAGCAAAAAGAATGATTGAGCGTACTACCAATGTAAAAACCGGTGATGGAATTAAAATTGCCGGGTTTGAGATCGCATTAAAATAATCACTTAAAATTGAAACAAATGAAAAAGCTAATTCTACTTTTAGCAACAGCTACCTTTTGCTTAAACTCGTGGGCACAAGAAGACTCGGTTAAAACAAAAAAAGACACTATACGTGTGGGGGGAATGATTATTGTAAAAAAGGGCGGTAAAAAAGATGGAGACCTCTCTGTAAATATTGGCGGCGACAGGGCGAAAAAGAAAAGATCGAAAATAAGTACCAACTGGTGGGTACTTGACCTCGGATTCTCGAATTATAACGACCAGACCAATTATGCCGCTGCAGGCAGCTATTTAGTAAACAGGCCGGGCTACCCCAATTTAGATAAAAATGATTTTAAATTAAGAGCCGGTAAAAGCATCAATGTAAATATCTGGGTTTTTATGCAGCGGGTAAGTTTAGTAAAGCGATATGTAAATCTTAAATATGGTTTGGGCGTCGAGTTGAATAATTACCGGTATAAATCGGCTATAAATTATAACGAAGATGGATTGGTGCCATACACGGCAAACACACAAACTAATGCACCGTTTATTTTCAGAGATTCTATTGCTTTTTCTAAAAACAAACTTGCCGCAGATTATGTTACCGTGCCCGTGATGCTGAATTTTGTAAGCAATCCCGATAAAAGAAAAAAAGGGATAAGCTTAAGTTTGGGTGTTAGTGCTGGTTATTTATACAGTCAGCGTAACAAACAAAAAAGCGAAAGGGGCAAGTTTAAAAACAAGGGCGACTATGACCTGGAGAAGTTTAAACTTTCTTATGTAGCCGAACTTGGGCTTGGGCCGGTACTGTTGTATGGTTCTTACAGTCCGAAATCCATATATGAAAGAAGTTTGGATATAAGGCCTTACAATGTGGGATTCAGGTTCAGCTATTGGTAGCACTCTCTCACTCAATCCTTTGCCCATGGCGGTTTTACCAAAGTGGGTGAGGGGGCGAGTTTTACATATAAGTCTGCGGTCATGCTGCAGGCTTTTTTTTGTATTACTTAATTTTTGTTAATATTTTTTGGCAGAAAAAAAATATTTTCGTGTGGCACGTATATTGCGGATTAAAAGAAAATTGTTTACCTGATGAATTTTACCCGGATCGTTAAAATCAGCCTCTTCAGCTCTGTTATTGCCATGCTTTCATTTGTTCCTGTAAACAAAAAAAGGACGGCTGTAAAAAAGTCAACATCGGCAAAGCCGGCAAGTTCCCGGAATGACAGTATCAAGAGCACGTATTATATTATTGTTGATAAAAGTGAATACGAATTATATGTGTATGATGAAGAAGGTTGGTACGCAACTTACCCCATTGTTTTTGGTGGCAAAGATTTGGGAGATAAAATGAAGGAAGGCGACAAACGAACACCAGATGGTGAGTTTAAAATAATTCAAAAAAGAATTAACCCTAAATGGGGGCCACAAATGTTACTGGATTACCCTAATGATGTGAGTGTGAAAAGATTTAATGAACGAAAGGCCAAAGGTCTTATTCCTAAAACAGCAAAAATTGGTAATGGTATTGCCATACATTCCACCCGGCCGCAGGAAGAATGGACAGTTGATAATTATTATAACTGGACCGACGGTTGTGTATCTGTAAAATATACCGAAATGAAAGACCTGTACAGCTATATTCCGGTGGGCACTAAAGTTACTATACGCCAATAAGATGAGGAAGTTCAAATATCTCAGTCGATAAATAAAATACTTCCGTCTCCATAACTCAAAAATCGAAAATTATTTTGCAGAGCGTGGTGATAAATTTTCCGCCAATCATCTCCAACTGCTGCAGACACTAGTAAAAGCAAGGTAGATTGTGGTTGATGAAAATTAGTAACGATAGCATTAGCTATTTTAAAATTATAACCGGGTGCAATTAGTATTTGTGATTGCGTAAATAACCTGTCCTGATTATTTGCTTTAAGCCAGTTTAGTAATGCTGACAGCGATTCTTTTACAGTTAATTTGCTGCTTGCTAAAGGTTCTTCATACACTTCCCATTGGTTAATATTCAGTTGCTTTATTAAGGGTTGAAGACTGGCTTTAACGCCCATCCAATAAAGGCTTTCGAGCGTTCGCAAAGAAGTAGTACCAACAGCAACAATGGTTTTATCGGATTGAGCAATAAGATTCTCAATCAACGCAACGCTTACGTCAATCCACTCTGCATGCATTTCATGATCCTGCATGGTTGCGGCTTTTACTGGTTTAAAAGTACCGGCACCTACATGCAGTGTCACAAAATCTGTTTGTATTTTTTTTTGGGTAAGATTACTGAATATCTCTTCTGTAAAATGTAACCCAGCAGTTGGAGCAGCCACCGAGCCTTCATCTTTGGCATAAATGGTTTGATAACGTTCCGTGTCTTCTGCTTCGGTTTTTCTTTTGATGTATGGCGGTAATGGAATATCGCCGCATTGTTCTAATACTTCCGCAAAACTTAAATCTGCTGGTGTCCAGGAAAATTCAACTACATAAGCGTCAGAAAGTTTCTCAACTAATTGTGCGTTCATTGCCAGTTGCTCATTGCTAATTGCCAATTGTCCTTCCTTCCACTTACTCACGCCACCAATCATACACTTCCATTTAACCGAACCCTTTTTACTCATTACGCTGGCGTACTCATTAATAGTTTCATAAGGCTCCAGACAAAATATCTCAATAATGCCACCGCTGCTTTTTTGAAAACGGATACGTGCTTTAATAACTTTGGTATTATTAAAAATGAGCAGACCCTCGGCTGGCAGATGATCAGCAATATTTTTGTAAATATCCTGCTGAATATTACCTTCTTTATAAATAAGCAGTTTAGATGCATCCCTTTCTGCTAACGGGTGCAATGCAATCCTTTCTGCAGGCAGATCATACGTAAAATCTAGTATGGATATATTTTTTGGATCGATCATTTTAAAAATACAGCTACTTCTGCCTCCCATTTTTGCGGTTCTTTCTTACACAAACTTTCGTGGCCGGCAGTTTCGTACATCACAAATTTTTTATTTGAGTTGGAAATGTTACTAAACAATATATCTTCTTCAGATCTGCTTACCCTTGAATCGTTTTTACCCCATTGCAATAAAACCGGGCATTTAATTTCTTTTGCAAATTCCTGTGGCTTCATACCAAAAGCCCAGAAACCATGCTCGGTTCCTCCCCAAAAAGTAAGTAGCGTTGCAATAGGTTGTGGTGGCAGCCCCATCATTTTTACACGACCAACAACAGCATCTTTAATAGTGCCAAAAGGCATTTCTAAAATTATTTTTTGAGGACTAAGGCTATAATCTCTAACCGCTTTGGTAATGGTAGAGGCGCCCATCGAAATTCCCCAAAGCACTATATTTTTTTCGCCCTTACCGCTGATATAGTCGTAGGCGATTTTTACATCTTCGGCTTCGTCATAACCAATGGTACAAGTATTGCCTTCGCTATTTCCATGCGCTCTAAAATCGACGAGTAAAGTATTATAGCCCATTTTATTTAATTCTTCGGCCTCTTTAACAACACCCGATTTATTGCCGCCATGTCCGTGAAAAAGTAAAATTGTGCCAGCAGCACTATCAACAGGTATATACCAGGCTTCCAGCTTAATGCTGTCTTTTGTTTTTAAATAGATGGTTTGAAATGTTGAATCGGTTGCAGCATCATTTTTCTTCTTTTCAGCATTTATACCAAACAATATTTCTTTTGCTTTGTCCCATCCGGATTTATCCTCAGCCTTTTTAACGCTGATTTCTCCGTTATTATAAAAATGAGTGAATTTATAGGCATGAAATGCAACAATTACATTCAATAAAACAAACAAAGCTAACGCCGTTTTTATGGCTATCCGAAGAAATTTTTTCATAATTATTTTAAGTGGTGATAAAGGTACACCGCAGCTTTCTCTTATTGGCTTAACTCCTCCAAAATAATTTTTGGTTATGTATTTTTTGTAATAACTGCATCTTGTAGATATATTACTCAAACTAAATTAAGCGTTATGAAAAAATTACTATTTGCAGCTGTATTAGCTGTGCCTGTTGCGTTGCAGGCGCAAACAACGCTTACATCCGATTTGGTTGAAGGAGGAAAAACCCTTGTAGAATTGATAAGAGTTTTGAAGGAGCCCAGAATTGTTACCGTGGCTGCCGGCACACCAGCAACTGTTACTTATATAGATAGTTGCAGTGTAAAGCAACTTGGCGACATAAGTTTTAAAAACAAAACCGACGAAACCGTACAGGTAAGTATGTTTTTACGAATTGGTAACGTTTACGCAGCAACTCCACTATACCTTACCCTGTCGGCAATGACTCAGGAAAGCCTGTACAGTTTAAAAGTGGGCATTTATAAATACAAAATAGAAATTGGCGAAGTAGATGATAAAATCACTTTGCATGAGGGAGAACTGAAACTAGAGCCATGCGATAAACTTATTAGAGAAATTAAGTAAGGAGCTCATGCTTGTTCCTATGATCTGTTCGATTTTCTTTGGTAGTGACCTGTTTTAAGCTCTAAAACCTTACCCATACTACTGGTGCTATGTTTTTGTAAAAATATTACTGGCGGTAACCGGCTGAAACGGAATATTTGTACATTTACGCCTCTTTTTAATATTTAAAAAATTACTATGCGACTTGTTAAACAACTGGCCTTTTTATCGTTAATGCTGATAAGTTTTGCTGCTCTTGCACAAACCGGTAAATACGAGTGGAAAGAAGCAACATCGGGCGGCTATACCTATAAGTATGTAACCAATGATCCTGCCAAAGCAAGATTTTACACCTTAAAAAATGGGCTTACAGTAATATTAAGTCCTACTAACAAAGATCCACGGATACAATGTTATGTTGCCACTAAAGCGGGCAGTAAAACAGATCCGGCCACTAATACCGGACTTGCGCATTACCTGGAGCATATGGTTTTTAAAGGCACGGATAAATATGGCTCTTTAGATTGGGCGAAAGAAAAACCTGAGCTGGATAAGATTGACGACTTATATGAAGAGTACAATAAAACAACTGATGTTGAAAAAAGAAAAGAGATTTACCATCGAATTGATTCGGTTTCTGGTGTTGCATCTAAATATGCGATTGCCAATGAGTACGATAAAATGATGGCGAGTATGGGTGCACAAGGTACCAACGCTTTCACTTCTTTTGAACAAACAGTTTATACAGATGATGTTCCGGCAAGTGCTATTGATAAATACCTGGCCGTTCAGGGAGAGCGTTTCAGAAACCCAATTCTCAGGATTTTTCATACTGAGCTGGAAGCTGTTTATGAAGAAAAAAACCGTGGATTAGACAGTGATGGCAGAAGGGTTATAGAAAAATTATTCGCCGAGTTGTTCAAGAATCACAATTACGGCTTACAAACAACCATTGGTACCATTGAGCATTTAAAAAATCCATCACTTGTTGAGATTAGAAAATACTTCAACAAATATTATGTACCCAATAATATGGGTGTTATTATGAGTGGAGATTTTAATCCGGATGTAATGATTAAAAAGGTTGACGAGACTTTTGCTTACATGCAAAACAAGCCTTTTGATAAGTATACTTTTAAGCCCGAAGTGCCAATCGCAGCTCCCATTGCTGCAGAAGTAGTTGGACCAGACGCCGAAACCGTTACCATCGGTTTTAGATTACCGGGCAATAAATCTAAAGATGTTTTACTGGCCGATTTGGTTGGTCAAATTCTAACAAACGGTAATGCAGGTTTAATGGATTTAAATTTGGTTAAAAAACAAAAACTGCTTGGGGCATCGGCGTCTGCATTTACGTTAATAGACTACGGCATCTTGTATATGCAGGGCAGGCCTACACTTGGTCAGTCGCTCGACGATGTAAAAGCATTGATGCTTGGTGAAGTGGAGAATCTGAAAAAAGGAAATTTTGATGATGAGTTGATTACTTCTATCATCAACAACCTGAAAAAAAATACGATTCAGGCAACAGAAACTTACGGTTCAAGAGCCAGTAACCTGATGGATGCTTTTACGGCGGAATTGGATTGGCGTGAGCAGGTAGCTTATACTGATGACCTGTCTAAACTTACCAAAAAAGATATCGTCGCATTTGCCAATAAATATTTTGGCGAAAATTATGTAGTGATATTGAAGCGTAAGGGAGAGGATAACAGTATTATTAAAGTAGAGAAGCCGCCAATTACACCGGTAGAAACCAACCGTGATTCACAGTCAGATTTTGTAAAGCAGGTAAATAATATGCCAGCAACTCCGGTTAAACCTGTTTGGCTGGATTATAATAAAGATCTACAAAAAGCAAAGGTTGGTCCGGCAGAAGTATTGTATGTTCAGAATAAAGACAACAGTCTTTTCCGCTTGCGCTATCGCTTTGATATGGGTACCTGGAACGATAAGAAATTAAGTCTGGCTGCACAATACCTGCAGTTTTTAAGCACCGACAAAATGAGCGCTGAAGATATCACCAAAGCGTTCTATAAAATCGCCTGTAGTTTTAATGTAAGTGCTTCAACCGAATTTACATATGTAACTATTGAAGGCTTGCAGGAAAACTTTGGCAAAGCGGTTCAATTGTTCGAAGATGTATTAAAGAACTGTAAGGCAGATGAAGATGCGCTGAAATCTTTAAAAGCAAGGATCATCAA
This sequence comes from Ferruginibacter sp., assembly GCA_037969645.1. GTDB lineage: Bacteria > Bacteroidota > Bacteroidia > Chitinophagales > Chitinophagaceae > Ferruginibacter. The sequence goes on from JBBKXU010000189.1 coordinate 7,024, forward strand.
GTCACGTACCGATGCCAAGGCAAATAAAGGCGCTATTATGAGCGGCCTCAACAACTATGCAAGGTATGGTGCAAATAATCCTTTCAATTATACACTGAGCGATGCTGAGTTAAATAACATTAGCTCTGCTGAATTGGTAAACATGTTGCACAACTTGAATAACAATGCACATAGTATTATATATTATGGGCCTCAGCCACTGGCGCAATTAACAGCGAGTTTAACAACCATGCATAAAGTGCCGGCTGCATTTAAAGCTTCATCAGAAAAAGCAAATTTTACTTATGCAACACAAACCCAAAATCAGGTTTTATTTGCCGATTATAATATGGTGCAGGCAGAAATTCGCTGGGTTAGAAACACAGCTCCATACAGTGCAGATAAAGAACCGGTGATCGATATGTTTAATAATTACTTTGGTGGCGGAATGAGCTCATTGGTTTTTCAAACCATCAGAGAATCAAAAGCATTGGCTTATTCAACATTTGCTTTTTATGCAAAGCCCGATAAAAAAGAAGACCAGTTTTATACATTGGCTTATGTAGGTTGCCAGGCAGATAAGTTTAACGAATCTATTAAGGCGATGAATGAATTATTGAATGATATTCCGGATGTAGCTGAAAATATTAAGAACGCTAGGGCCGGTATTAAGAAAGATATTGAAACAGAGCGTATCACACAGGATGGCATCATTTTTAATTACCTTGCCGCACAGCGAAAAGGATTAACTGATGATATACGTAAGAAAACTTACACGGCAGTTGATAAGATTGGGTATAACGAAATGAAACAGTTTCATACTACCTATATCGCTAACAAGCCATACACGTATTGCATTGTTGCGTCGGAGAAAAAGTTAAGTGAAGTCGAAATGAAAAAATACGGGGAGGTTAAGAAATTGAGTCTGGAAGAGATATTC
>JBBKXU010000190.1:0-5464 GCA_037969645.1 Ferruginibacter sp.
ATCTCTACCAGCGGTTAAACTGTAACGTGGGTTGGTAAAATACACATTAATATCTAAAATTCAAATTTTTCTGAATTATATTTTAGAGCAATATATTGGGGCGACTATAAGACACTGTAAAAGGCCTTATTACTAACCAGTTTCAAAATAATCCATTGTTTAATCTATATGAAAATTATATAAGTATTTAAGCTCGGGATCATTATAGGTTTCGACATAACATGGTAACTCCTTATTATCTTCAAAAATAAAAAAGCCACTGAAAACAAAATGTTTATTTTCATCAACAGTTCTTAAAGCAAAACCGGTTCTTTTGAATTCCTTTATTTTACCTTGCTTTTCAATTTTTTTGCTCAGATAGCTTTTCATTTCTTCCGTTGTTGTAGGTTTTCTGTACTGTGAGTCAATAAGGTTTGCGGCAAGGTTATAGTTTTGGTTTACCACGGCTACTGCAAAACTGTCGAATAATTTGGCCTGTTGGCCCGGAGCTTTTAATTCGGCTATAGTAAAAATTCGACCTTTGGTTGTTTTGTCGGAGGAGTCTTTTCTTGTTATTGCAACTTCAATATGGGTATATTCTTTTCTTTCCTCATCGGTAAAATTATTGTAAAGCATTACTGCAATATTAGCTGCAGCATGGTTTGTTTCCATTGACTCAATAATGTCGCTTTCGCTTAACTTAATTTTAAAATACGTTATGCTAGCTTTACCTGCGGTTTTGTTAAAACCCTTGCTGAAGCCGGTTTTAGCATTGTAAACACGGGCAACTTCGTCCAACACAGCTTTTTGGTTTTTACTGGCACAGCTAACCAATAGTAATGCGACTGTAAATATCAATAGTGTCTTTTTCATTTCTATTTAATTATTGATTAATTATAAATGCGCCAAGCATAATGACAGCAAAGCCAATTGCAAGCCATTTAGCACCTCTTTTTGAAGACTTCAGAAGCAGCCTGAAATTTTCTTTTCTTGCTTTTTGTTTTAAAGCTTTATCACCAGACTTTATGAGCTTTATATTTCCCAGCACTACCGGGTTATTAAACGTGCCCAATAACACATCTTTTGTAAACAATGCCCCGCCATATACAAAAACCAAGGCACCAAAAATGCAAATAGGCGCACCAAAAATGTGTGTCCAGAATTTATGTTTTTGTCCACTGTTCCAGTATGGTATGATTTGTTCGGTCAATGCCGAATAAAGACAAAGGGCGACAAAAATGCCCGCCACGATATAAGCTACTTTTCTGAAATTTAACTTCATATACCTGCCGTTAAAATGATATTTTCTTAAAATAATTACAAAATTTCAGCATTTTACGAATTCTGCACATTTAGCAAATCAAATTCAATTGCCGTTCTTACCAGGCCTGCTGTATTCCGGGCACCGGTTTTTGTCAGCATATTTCTTCGGTGGGTTTCAACAGTACCAAAACTTATAAATAGTTTATCGGCTATTTCTTGTGTTGTATATTCCTTTAAAATCAAATCCAGTACCTCCTTTTCCCGTCTCGACAATGTAGGGAATGGATTGCTGATTCGCTGACTTTTTCCGGTATGCGTTAGGCTGTCAATAATTATTTCGTTAACTACATTCCCCAAGTAAGTTTTTCCGCTGTGTACTGTTTTTATTGCTTCAATTAATTCATCTTGTCCTGCGTTTTTTAGTACATAGCCCTTGGCTCCATGGTTGAGCATTAATTTTATCAAACTACTTTCTTTATGCATGGTTATAGCTATAATATCAGCCTGCGGAGATTCTTTTTGCAGCAGCTTGCAGGTGTCAATGCCGTTTAACCCTTCCATATTTATATCCAGTAAAACTATTTCGGGTTTCAGTAATTTTACTTGTTTAACGCCATCCTCGCCATTAAGCGAAAAGCCGATACAGTTTATTTCCTCATCTGTCTGCAACATCAGTTGCAACCCGTCAACTACCATTTGGTGATCGTCTATAATAAATACATTTATCATGGTATGGGAATTTCTACGGTTATTGTACTGCCTTCTCCTATTCTGCTGTCAAAGTTTATGGTGCCATCTAAAAATTTAACCCTGCTGAAAATACTTTTTAATCCTAACCCGTCTTGTTGTTGTTGTTCTTCAATATCAAATCCTTTTCCATCATCCTCTATGGTTAATGATACAGCATTGGGATTTGCCAAAAACTGTAACAGTACATTCTTAGCGTCTGCATGTTTTCTGATATTCGCAATAAGCTCTTGAGCCAGCCTGTATATCATAACCGATTTAGTATCATCAAGCGTTACGGGCAGCTTGTTAACTTCAATAATAGTTTTTATGCCATCTTGCCTTAGCGACTCTCCTAAATCTATCAGCGTGTCTTCCAATCCCGCAATACTGAGGGCGTGCGGCATCATATTGTGAGCAATACGACGAACTTCCACACAGGCTTCGTCAATCAGTAAATTTGTTTTTGTGTAAACAGCGGTATTGTCGTTTGTTTTAATTGAGGTAAAATGTGCTTTAACGCTGCTGAGTAAACCGCCCAGCCCGTCATGCAGATCTTTGGCTATTCGCATGCGTTCGGCTTCCTGGCCTGCAATCATGCTGTTCATAGCTGTTAATTTATTGCCTTGTTCCAATTCGGTAATTTTTTGCTGCTGTATGGCTTTTGTTTGCTCTGCAATAGTATGCTCATATTTTAACCGTTTTTTGTAAACAACAAATATAAAAATCGCAACCAGTGCCAGTAAAACAGACCCAGAAATAAGCCAGTTCTTAAGCCTATGCTGATCTTCAATTTGTATTTCCTGCTTTTGAAGGGCTATATCCTTTTTTTCAGTTTCATATTTTTGTATGGCTTCAGCAAGGTTTTTGTCTTTTTCCGAGGTGAATATGGAATCTTTAATTGTTTGGTATTCGAAAAACAAATCCAGACCTTTTTTATAATCCTTGTTATACGAATAGGCATTAATTAAATCTTTCATTAAAAAATAACGCTGTTCAAAAAATTCCTGATCAGTTGCAACTTTAAAAGATTCTTCAAGGTTGTTTACGGCTGTTTTATAGTCTTCTTTTTCTAAAGCAATATTGCCCAAGCCTTTTTTTGCCAAGAGGTAGCTATATGCATCTTTTACAACATTTACCGATGCAAGTACGGATGTGAATATTTTTGAGGCTTTATCAAGTTCATCATTATCAATGTAGGCGTTTGCCAGGTTGAGCGCTATGGGATAGTAGTATTGCTCATCTGCTTTTGTTAAATGAGTTACAGACCTTTCCAGGTATGAAATTGCAAGTTTTGTTTTCCCCTGCCGGGTATAAATATTTGATATATTACTGAGTGCAATTGCGTTTCTCCTTTTATCACCTGTCAACTGTGCCAGCATCTGAGATTTTTCAAAGTAGATCAATGATGAAGAATCATTACCGCTGTTTTCGTATGCGGCTCCAATACCATTAAAAACAGATGCCATCTTCAAGGAGTCTTTCTCCTGTTCGTAGTAAGCAGCGGCTTTAAGGTAGTACTTGAGCGCTTCATTATAATTGGTTTTGGTTACATGTGCGTTGCCCATGTAAAACTGCGCCAATGCTATTTCCTTCGGATAATCATTTTTTAGTGCTAACGCCAGATACTGCTCAGTGTATTTAAATGACTCTTCGCTATTATTATAGTAAGTTACTCTGCGTAAATTATTATACCAACGCATTTTCAATGAATCATTGTTGGAAGCCTTTATAAGGTTAAGAAAGCTGTCAACTTCGTTGTTTCCCTGTGCAGAGGCTGGATTGCTAATCAGGTTTAATAGTAGAATAGCTAAAATGGTTATAAACCTCATTAACGTTCATTTTTATGAAGATATGGTTAAGATAAGAAACCTTACTCTTGTATGTTTTGGAATTTTTATTATTGCTTAGTTTTCATTTCTATTTTTAAAGTGAATGCCCCTTCGGCTAAACCATTAGCACCAACTACACCAATCACAACGCGGTACGGCGTATTAATTGCAAGCAAATCTCTTAACACTCTGGTGTGATCCTGTGTTTTACCTCTTTTTGGTCTGTCCCACTTATGTTCTGCTTCGCATCTGATACAGCTAGGTAAATCCGGAACCATTTTATCGCTGTTAACACCAATCTCAAATCCATAGACACTGAAATCAGCTTTGGGATCTGTTGGTATTACGGTAACCACCAATTCAGAATATTTCGGAATAATACCGGTGAAGAATACGTGATTGCCCGTAAATTTTTGTTTTTGTGTTTCCGGAAAACAGGCGTTTGAACTGCTCCATGCCCAGCTTAAATCGGATAATTTACCACCCTCCGATAAATCAGCTGTGTAATTTACTTCACCGTTTGGTACAGGTTCGATGGTATATACTTTAGCATTTTGAGCATTTGCGGCTATTGTAAACATAGTTACAAGAATTAATAGTAATTGTTTCATGAAAATAGTTTTTTTTATTTTATTTGAATAGTTGGCAGTGTTTCTTCAAAAATGCGTATTAAAGTTTTTTCAGTTGGCTTAAAAAGCCCAATAATCATGTACATTTTTTGTTTATTCTGAATGGCTAAAATCCTATACTCCATATTTCGGCCTCCTGCTGTTTTAGCAATGGCCTCGCCTTTGCTGTAAATAGCTGGAAAACCATATCGGCTATCCAAGATTGTGTCAACCCGGTTGGTTATCACCGTATTCGACGTATTGGCTAATCCCGATATGGCTCCCGCTAAACCGTTTTTAAGGTACAAATTAATACCGTCTTTTGCAACAGAATAATTTACTAAACAGTATCCAGCTCTTAATTCAGATTGATAAGTCTCTCTGGACAGATAACTGCGCTTATCTGCATCGGATAGCTTTGAATACGTGGAACTGTAGTTCCATTTGTATTTGCTGATAAGACTAAGGCCTGTATTGCCAATACTTATTCTTTTTACTTCTTTGGTCTCAGTTTTTCTGTTTGCACTATCGCCGTTTTTTTTCTTTGGCGAATTTTCACAAGATGATAGAACCAGAAAACCTGCAATAAGTAGTTTAAGAACGCGGATACTATTTTTCATTTATACTATTTTATAAATTATTTGATTTACTTGGCATTAATTCTGTAACTGAACTTGTTGGCAACTGAATTATTCTTCATAGCAACGCTAATAATTTTACCTTTTGCATTATTAACGGTAAAGGTTTTTACTTTGCCGTTTTTGTCATTAGGGAAAACATAACTTGTTACGGTAGTAGTAACACCATCTCTCCCATGTGTACAAATGGTAACGCCGGTTTCTGCTTTTCCATCGTATTTGTTAATGGTAATAACCACTTTGTCTTCAAAAGATGGAGGTGTAACAAAAGTGCTTTTGGTTTGTCCAACAATATTGCCGTTTTCGTTGCCGCCGTCAATTTCAAGGCGACGTGGGCCAACTGTAGCGCCGCTATTGTTAACAATCCAGTTCCAATGATTGCGTAGCTGAACAACTTCGTTCTTAAAAGGAATTAAAG
>JBBKXU010000191.1:0-5274 GCA_037969645.1 Ferruginibacter sp.
AAAAGTATTAAAATCTTTTTCATAAAAATTATTTTAGTTTGAAGTATAAATTTACAAAGGCAGCTGGCTGGCTATATACCCAATGGAGGGTATTTTTATGCAGAATTGAGGCAGATTTAAATTCTTTCTCAAAACTCTATCTTTGCTTAGATAAAAGATGATAGAAATTACCGAACCTGAACGGAGCGTCGCCATCTGCCGATGCTTTGGGCACTATTGCTGGTAACCAAAAAAATAACATGTCGGAACAATCAGAAATATTTATAGCAAAAAGTACCATTAAAGCTGCCGACCTGGAGCACAGGCGCAAGATTAATTTTAATATTGGCAAATACAATGCATCGGTACCAAAAGGTAAGGAGCAGTTTGCCAACGTGCATTTGGCCAGAGAAAGAGCCAAGAATGTGAAATGGCGTGCCATTGAAACACTCGACAAGCAACTGGAAGAATTTGAACTTAATTTTACCAAACGCGGCGGCAAAGTGATCTGGGCCGAAAACAGTGACCAAGCTATTGATGAAATTTTAAAGATTTGTACCGAGAAAAACTGCAAGTCAGTGGTAAAGAGTAAGAGCATGGTTACCGAAGAAATTCACCTGAACGATGCCTTGGAGAAAAACGGCATTGAAAGTGTGGAAACTGATTTAGGAGAATACATTCAGCAGCTTGATGGCGAAGCTCCTTATCATATTGTTACGCCTGCCATGCACAAAAACAAGGAAGATGTTGCCCGGTTGTTTAATAAAAAATTAGGAACACCAATAGATTTTACACCCGAACAATTAACGCTTAAGGCAAGGGAAATACTACGGGAAAAATACACCCAGGCCGAAGTTGGAGTAACCGGCGCAAACTTTATCATCAGCGATATTGGCGGCATTGCTGTTACCGAAAATGAAGGCAATGCCAGGTTGAGTTGCGCTTTTCCTAAAACTCATATTGTTATCGTGGGAATTGAAAAAATGATTCCATCATTAACTGATCTGGGATTATTCTGGCCGTTACTTTCTACATTTGGCACCGGGCAAAAAATTACGGTTTACAATACCGTTATTACCGGACCAAGGCAAGAAAACGAAACTGATGGGCCTGAAGAAATGTATGTGATACTATTGGATAACGGCCGTACCAATATTCTGCAAAATCCAAAACAAAGAGAGAGTTTATATTGTATAAGATGTGGTGCTTGTTTAAACGCTTGTCCTATTTATAAAAATGTTGGCGGCCATGCTTATGGTGCCACCTACAGTGGCCCGATAGGCAGCGTTATTACGCCGCACCTGCAGGGTATGGATGAATTTAAACACTTGAGTTTTGCATCATCACTTTGCGGTAACTGCACCGAAGTATGTGCTGTAAAAATAAATTTACATGAGTTGTTGCTGGAGAACCGCCACGAGTCTGTTGAAGTTGGTCTAACTACTTTCAGTGAAAAAATGGCCTGGAAGGCCTGGCGTATTGCCAGTTTAAAAAGAGGTTTTATGAATTTAGGCAGCGGCAAGCTAAAAAACAAAGTGGTGAATGGCATGTTTAAGGGCTGGAACAAAAACCGCAGCGATTTAAACTTTAGCCAGAAAACCTTTAACCAGCTTTGGAAAGAGCAGTATAAAAAATAATAAGCTTGATTAATAAACAACAAATTGGTTCCACTGTGGTGGAACTTTTTTATTTTGTGCCAATATGGTATTGATTTATGCTCATATAAGTACGCCAAGACTAAAATACATTTGCTCTTTTATTTTTAAAGAGCAAATGGGTGTTGATTTTAAGCTAACCATAGATTCGGAGAATTTTAGAATCCACGATGGGCCAAAAATAAACTACAGTGACTCAAAAATTTCTGAAACTGAATTTTACATACAAAACCAACCCTTGCTTTTTGAACAAGACACGAAAAGCCAACCTGTTGAATGTTTTATTGTAAAAAACAACAAAGCATTTTTCAAAACAGAAGCAAGTGATTTCCCTTTTGATATTTTTGCCGCTTCTTTTTATCTGATAAGCCGCTATGAAGAATACCTGCCGCATGAAAAAGATTTATATGGCAGATATGATTGTGAAAATTCCCTGGCCTACAAAGAAGGATTTTTGAACCTGCCTTTGATAAATATCTGGATAAAGGAATTTGCAAAGTCTTTGCACTCGAAATTCCCAACCTTCAAGCTTCAGCCTTCAACCTTCAACTTTATACCTTCTTACGATATTGATATTGCCTGGTCATACAAACACAAAGGACTGTTGAGAAATATAGGTGGTTTTTTAAAATCTCCCTCAGCAGAAAGAATAAAAGTTATAACGGGTTCCATTAAAGACCCTTTTGATTGTTACAGCTGGCTTAACCGGTTACACGAACAATATGATTTATCGCCCATTTATTTTTTTTTAGTGGCGGAAAAGAATGGCTTATACGACAAAAATATTCTACCGCATAAAGATGCCATGTGGAAACTGATTAAGCAGCATGCAAAAAAATATACGGTTGGACTGCATCCTTCCTGGCAAAGTGTTGATGACAGGTCATTATTGAAAAAGGAAAAAGAGCAGTTGGAAGCTATGAGTTCTACGAAACAAACCGGCAGCAGGCAACACTATATCCGCTTTAACTTACCTGAAGGCTATCAGCGCCTGAATGCAGCAGGTATAACCGATGATTATTCTATGGGATATGGAAGTATCAACGGTTTCAGAGCTTCGGTTGCTTCTTCATTTTATTGGTACGATTTGGAGAAAGAAGTGCAAACCACGCTGCGCATTCATCCTTTCTGTTTTATGGATGCCAATTCTTTTTATGAACAACAGCAGAATCCGCAACAAACAATGGAAGAGCTATTGCATTATTTAACTGCTTGCAAAGAAGTAAATGGAACTATGATTACCATCTGGCACAATAATTTTTTAGGAACGGCCAAGGGTTTTGAAGGCTGGAAAGAAATCTATGAAAAATTTATATCTCAGCTTCAACGATAATCTTTCGCTGATTTCGCCTAATGCTGTAGTTAACGAGAAATACACCCAGCATCGTTACTATTGCTCCCCATAAAATATAAATTGTCAGCTTTTCCCTTAATACAAGGGCCGCCACAACCATGGCTACCAAAGGGTTTATATAAGCATACAAAGAAGCAACCGCAACCGGCAATTTTTTCATAGAATAAATAAAAGCAACAAAGCTTAATATAGAACCAGCCAATACTAAATAAACAATTACCCACCAGGCTTGCGCTGTTATGGCGCTCATAGCAATAGTTTCTCCGGTGAAATAGGCAAAGATTAAAAGTAGCAATGAACTAAGCAACATTTGCCAACCGATAGCATAATAAGGATTCATCTTTAAAGAAGTACGCGTTAATATTAAAGTACCAACACTCCAGGATAACATGGCAATTACCGACAAACTAATACCAAACAAAAAACCGCCGGGTTGATGTTGAAAAGCACTTTCGTAAAACACAATACCAATACCTGTTATGCCAAGTAACAAACCAATAAAGGTAAGAATGGTCATGTTTTTGTTTTTAAAAACAACCATTTCAATAATAACAACACTTAAAGGATAAAGAGCGCCAATTAATGCACTTAGGCCTGTAGGTATAAATTGCAAACTCCATGTGCTTAAACCGTTTGCCATAACAAACATTAACAGTGCCATAATAATGAGCTTGCCAATTTGCTGTCGGTTTGGGAAAGGAAGTTTTTTGTACAACATAAAAAATAAAACAAAACAAGTGCCTCCTAAAAACTGCCGAATAGAAGCCATTTGCAAAGCAGGAATATCGGCTATCCCAATTTTACTGGCAACCCAGGTTGTGCCCCAAACCACACAGGTAATGCACAGCGCTATATAACCACCAAGTTTTCCTTTAGGTAAATTATTGCTGCTTATCATGTATGGTACCCGTATTAATGTTTAAAATGCCGCTGACCAGTTAACACCATGGCCAGATTATTCTCTTTACAATATGCAATTGAATCTTTGTCACGGATTGAACCTCCAGGCTGAATAAAAGAACTGATACCAGCCTCATGTGCAATTTTTACGCAATCATCAAACGGGAAAAATGCATCGCTGGCCAGTGCAGCGTTATTCAAATCAAAATTAAACTGCTTAGCTTTTTCTATTGATTGACGCAAGGCATCAACACGGCTGGTTTGTCCGCAACCTTTACCAAACATCTGTTTGTTTTTTACCAAAGAAATAGCGTTGCTTTTTAAATGTTTGCAGACGATATTAGCAAATATCAAATCCTCTTTCTCATCTGCAGTTGTTTCTCTTCCTCCTTCCTCTTTCCAATCGGTATAATTACCGGTATCATTTTGTTGTGTAAGAATACCGTTTAAAACAGATTTATATTGATGCGTAGAGCTGAGTTTTGTTTTTTGTTGTAACAGAATCCTATTCTTCTTTGTTTTTAAAACTTCCAGCGCATCTGCATCAAAAGACGGCGCAATCAATACTTCAAAAAATATTTCGTTGATGGCGTTGGCTGTTGCCAGATCGACGCTGCTGTTACAAACCAATACGCCGCCAAAAGCGCTCTCCGGATCACCTGCCAGTGCAGCGTCCCAACTATCTTTAATCGTATCTCTGGATGCTATACCACAAACATTGGTATGCTTGATAATTGCAAAAGTGGTGCTATCAAAATCTGCAATAAGTTGCACCGCCGAATCAACATCTACTAAATTATTATAGGATAATTCTTTGCCATTCAGTTTATCAAATGGATTAACAAATTCAGTTTGATTAAAATAATTTGAGATAGCCATATCGTAACCGGTACAAACATCAAATGCTTTAATAGCAAACATGCGACGTTGCTCCAAACTGGTCTCGCCTTTTTGTTCATTTAAAATATCTTCCAGTAAAGAATAGTCAGTTTTTGCTGCTATAACCACTACAGATGCATGATTCTTTGCGGCTGCACGTATCATTGATGGGCCGCCGATATCAATTTTTTCGATAATCAGCTTTTCATCAGATGTTGATTTAACTGTTTCCTCAAAAGGATATAAGTCTACAATTACTAAATCAATATCAGGAATATTAAACTGCTGCATCTCCTGCACATCGGTTACATTATCTCTTCTTCCTAAAATACCACCAAAAACAGATGGGTGCAGCGTTTTAACCCTCCCGCCTAAAATAGAAGGGTAAGATGTTAATGACTCAACAGGTACACATGGAATTTGCAAATCTTCAATAAATTTTTGTGTGCCACCGGTTGAATAAATGGTAATACCCAACTCATGAAGTTGTTTTACAATACTCTCCAA
>JBBKXU010000192.1:0-3819 GCA_037969645.1 Ferruginibacter sp.
TTTCTTTCCAAACCGTACATACAAATGTGCCTGGCATCTTTTTTATCGGTCTTGCTACGCTCCAGGTGCATCTGTATATAGCGCTTTACCTGCAGTGCATTTACCACACTGTACCTGCAGTTTGCAGCCACTGCCTGTACCAGGGTAGTAAAATGAGTTTGATGCCTGCTGATGCCTTGGTTATATTGCATAAAAATATTATACAAGTATTGTGGCAATTAACAGAGTGTGTATATTTGAGATAAGGAGTAAATTTACAAGCTCTCGCTGTGCGCCAGCCAATATTAATTATTATTTGTTAAACTAATACATTAGTTAAAATATATGGAACCGTATGATACAAAAAAGGAATTTATAGAGAAACCAAGGATGGATGAAAAGGAACAGCAGATAGTACGACCTGAGAAACCTAAAAATCAAAAATTACAATACCTAATCCCAATCCTAAAGGGAAACGACAAGAAACTATTCCTTGTTCTTGTTTCAGTTTGGTTTATTTCACTTATGCTTTTCTTTGAATACTGGCTAAGGCCGGAACATATAATTACGCCATTCCGAATGTTACTTAACACTCTATTACTGCTGTATTCATTTATTATGCCTGGTTATTTTTTCTTTTTTGTTTCAAAAATGAAAAAGGTAAATCCTCAGATTACTATACCTGGGGAATGGAATGTAGCTATGATCGTTACAAGATCACCATCAGAACCTTTTTATGTGGTGAAAGAAACTTTAAAAGGCATGATCAGACAAGGTATAGAACATGATAACTGGCTGGCCGATGAAGACCCCAATATAGAAATACTTGAATGGTGTAGGTTGAATGGGGTTAAGGTTTCTTGCCGCAAAGGTGTTGAGGAATATCATAGGCCAGCTTGGCCCCGCAGAACCAAATGCAAAGAAGGTAACCTAGCTTATTTCTACGACAAATATGGCTATGAAAACTATGATTTTGTTGTGCAATTGGATGCCGATCATGTACCTGGCAAAGATTACCTGAAAAATATGTTGCAGCCATTTGTTGCTGATAAAGTTGGATATGTTTCGGCACCAAGCATTACTAACTCCAATCAAAAAATAAGCTGGTCTGCGAGGGGCAGATTACATGCTGAAAGCATCATGCATGGCCCATTGCAGGCAGGTTATAGTTTAAAGTACGCTCCATTATGCATAGGTTCGCACTATGCTATTCGAACAAAGGCCCTATTTCAAATTGGAGGCCTAGGGCCAGAACTTGCCGAAGACCACTCCACCACCCTCATGTTTAATGCCCTTGGTTGGAAGGGAGTTCATGCTATTGATGCCATAGCCTCGGGAGAGGGTCCACCTTCATTAAGTGCTTGTATATTGCAAGAGTTTCAATGGAGCCGAAGCCTTGCTATTATTCTTACATCTCTGTTACCCAAGTATTGGAAGTCACTGACATTAAATGCTCGGTTGCAATTTCTATTTTCGGAACTGTGGTATCCCATCTTCGGGTTCACCATGCTGATAGGTTACTTATTTCCCATTATTGCAGTAATACAAGGACAAGCGTGGGTGTCCGTTACCTATTTTGAATTCCTTTCATACTCCATACCACTACTGATAAGCATTTTTGGAATAATTCACTTTTTAAAGATAAAAGGATTGCTAAGACCTCATAATGCACCGGTTTTCAGTGTGGAGGCAGCAATTTTTCAAATTATCCGGTGGCCATGGGCACTTTATGGTACTATAAGCGGCATTATCGCAGGTCTTGGCGGCAGAACTCCTTCTTTTAAAGTTACCAAAAAAGGAAACCTTACAGAAGAAGATATTGGATGGCGTATTTACCTTCTTTATGCATCACTAGTCATATTCCCTGCAATAGTACTGCTGTTTGATTTTAATGGAAAGAATGACGGCGCTGATGGATATTATTTCTTTATCATACTAAACCAGCTAATTTACATAGTGGTGCTGTTTTATATGGTGATCAAACAAAGACAAGAATTTAAAACAGCTGCCTTAAATATAATTTGATGAGAAATTCAAAACTCCAAATCTGGACAACAGTAGCTTTGCTTGCCATACCGGCAGTCATGATTTGCCTTAATGGGTATAAAGCCATAAATGCACTTGTATGGAACAAGTCAGAGCAAGCCACAGTGATGATTTCTGGGGAAAAGAATAAGGAAAAGCAAACATTAAATTTCGGGATATATGATCCTAATAATTCATGGAAGGATTCGTCTACTTTATGGGATTATGAGCAGCTATACATAAATTGGCTGAACTTTGATCGGCCTATAATTGAACAAAAAATAAAAGAGATACAACAGCAAGGCTCACAGGCAATATTAATTGTAGAGCCTTGGGCAAAATATAAAACACCCTTATTTGATGATATAGTTAATAGTCAATACAATGCAGAAATTGACAATATCAACAAAATGATAAAGCAATTTAGAGAGACAGTATATTTATGCTGGGGCCATGAAATGGACCAAGATCTGACGGAAAGGTATGACTGGTCTTCCACGGACAGTGATGGGTACAAGGCCGCATATAATTATGTATACTCCAAGTTGAATGCAGCTAATATAAAATGGATTTGGGCACCTGTGGGCAATGCCAACTGTAATACCTACTGGCCGGGAGATAAGTATGTAGATATGATAGGCCTTCCTATTTATTCGCTTCCGGATTTTGATTATGAATATTATGGTAAAATACGCTCTTTTAAAGAAACCTTTGGCGAAAAGTATCAGCTTGTAAAAGAACATAACAAACCCATTTTCCTGATTGAGTTTGGTGTGTCGGGTTCTGAGGATTTTAAAGCGTATTGGACAAGGGAAGCATTTGATAATTTCAATAAATTTCCTTTGTTAAAACTGGTAGTATTTTTTAACAGTAAAGATACAGAAGGAGTGTGGGGAGACAAATATAAAACTCCCGACTGGTCAGTAAATCAAGCACTGCTTTCAGCTTACATTAAAACCTATCGACAATTGGAATGAAAAAGCCAGCGTACAACAATAAATTGGGCTTCGGTTGGCCGGGGCGAACACAACAACTATACCCTAATTTGCCAAGCCTGAAACCATTGTGCATCATGCAGGGGCACTTATAACACATGGAACATTTTAAAATTATTAAAAAAATTAAAATTGTATTTATGGCTTTAAACAAGATATTACTTTTTTGTTTTTTGACAATTTTTGCCTCCTGCAACGCACAAGAAAAAACAAACAAACCTAAAGACACAAATTCTTCCAAACCAAGTCCCACCGTTATAAAGAACTTTAAGACTACGGCACCCGACTTTGACACAACTTTAGTCAGCCAATATATCAGAAGTATTTTTCAGGACTCGAAAGGGAATTTATGGTTTGGTACAATAAAAGATGGAGTAGTGAGGTATGACGAAAAAGCACTCACTTATTTTTCCCAGCCTGATGGTTTCATCAACACCTCAGTCTTCGCTATCAATGAAGATAAAAATGGTAATCTTTGGTTTGGGACTGACCAGGGCGTTTATAGATATGACGGAAAAACTTTTAAAAACTATAACGAAAAAGATGGCCTTGGCCATAAAGAAATAAGTCGAAAAGGTATTCTTGTTGACAAATCGGGTAATATCTGGGTCGGCACTCATAGTGGCGTTTATCAATATGACCCCTCAGCAGATGCAAAAGGCGGTCAATCCTTTTCTCAATTTCCATTACTCACATCTATAGATGTTGCAGGCATCTTTGAAGATAAAAATGGAAATATTTGGTTTGCTTCTTCTGATAAAGGTGTGTTTCGCTATGATGGAAAGACCATTGTAAACTTTAATGAAAAAGAAGGTTTGAG
>JBBKXU010000193.1:0-2691 GCA_037969645.1 Ferruginibacter sp.
ACCCACATAATATTTATTGATCTTTTCTGAGTATATGATATAAACAGTAGCCATCTAATAAAAAAAGCTTCCATTTTGTGGAAGCTTTGTGATCCCGCAGGGACTCGAACCCTGGGCCCATACATTAAAAGTGTATTGCTCTACCAACTGAGCTACAGGATCATCAGTTATTTCAATTATATTCTATTCTTCAATCTCGTTTCCAGGTCCCTCCCGATAAAATCGGGATGCTCTACCAACTGAGCTACAGGATCATCCTGTTAAAAAAGCGTTAGACAAATGTTGTTTTACCTATCCCGTCTTTTTTATTTTTGGAGTGCAAAGATAAGGGTATTGATTTAAAAAATTCAACCCAAAAAAGTTTTTTATCAACTACTGAAAAAATATGTTGATAATTATGTTATAATGCCAGCAGGCTACAGCCCCGTATGTCGCTGCTGTCAAGCCTTCCAAGCACTTCAAAGCTTTCATTATTGTGCATTTTGCCAACATCGTCGGTTGCAATAAAGCTACAACTGTAAATATTTGCCAGGTCAATAATATTGATTGCGCCTGTAATTGGTTTCACTATGGCCTGTGCGGCTGTTCTTACATGTAAAGGGTCATCTTCTTCCCGTATCAATACTTTCATCCAGCCGGGGCAATGAAAAATGCCATCGCCCTTTGAATAAGCCTGCGATAATAATTCCGTCATGCCATATTCAGCGTGAACAAGGCTTAGTCCTAATTGTTGCTGCAGTAATGCGTGTACTTCCTGCCTCGTCATTTCTTCCCGGCGGCCCTTCATTCCACCGGTTTCCATAACAATAGTATGGCGTAACTGCATGGGGTATGCTTCTGCAAAATCCAGCAGGGCATAGGTGACACCAATTAGCAGGGTAGGTATTTTTAAAAGTTCGTTGTGAATTAAGGTACGGTGCAGTTTATCATGATCGTATAAATAAAATCCGCTTAAATCGTTGCTGCTTGCTTTTATCAGTTCGTCGGTCATCATCACTAAGGAAGAATTTGTTCTTTCTAAGTAAGACGGTAACAGGCCAATGATACATTTGTATTTAGGCGCACAATAAAATTTTTCGAAACAGATGCTAAAACTTTCCTTGTAAATAGAAATATCTTTTATATAATGTCTGCTGTTGATGGTTTGAGTGGTGCCGCTGCTTTCAAAAATGGTATCCGTTTCAAAATCCGTAGTTTTTACTGCATGGGTTTTAAAGAAGGAAATGGGTAAAAACGGAATCTTTTCGATGATGTGAACCTTATCAACATCAGTTTTTAAAGCATCGCAATACTGGCGGTAGATGTTATTGTTTTGATATTGAAATCTGAACAATTCAAGTGCCAATGCGTTAAAATTATCAGCCGAAGCAGCAAATACCTTTTTTTCGAACTCTATATTTTTAACGGTTTGTTTCACCAGCAATCATTAAATTTGATAAACAAAACACAAAGATGCGATACAGTTTACTATTTACCATGGCTATTTTATTTTTTACTGCCTGTAAGAAAGATACTTTTACAACACAGCCGCAGATAAAATTTAAAAGTCTTTCGCATAATGCAGTTGATCTTTCGCCAACCAGTGCTGTGCCTGTTTTTACACTGAGTATTACTGATGCTGAAGGTGATTTGGGTATTAAGCCAGGGTCGGATACCGCCTTTATCTATATGAAAAATCTGCTGACTAATGATTTTGATTCGCTGCCATTTCCTAATTTGTTAAACGCCGGAAAAAGTAATTTTAAGGCCGATATTGATGTAACCATTACCAAAGTTTTAAAATGCAAATCGCAACCGGGAAATCCGTTGCATACCGATATTTTGTATTTTGAATTTTATGTAAAGGATTTTGCCAAAAACAAGAGTAATGTAATTACCACGACCGAGGCGGTTTATTTTACCTGTCGCTGATGCGCTGGTTTCATTTCATCTTATCTCATTCTATTTTTATAGCTATATGTGCGGCTGCACTGGTTTTGCAAACTACACAATTGTTGCAGCTTAATACCAACCTGTTTGTATACGGGTTTGTTTTTTTTGCCACCATCTGCAGTTATAATTTTTACTGGATATTGAGTAAGTCAACTTTTGCCGACAAAATCTCCTTGCCGGTTTTGGTAAAAAAAGAATCATCTAATATTTTACTGTTGCTAATTGCTGCCATGGGAATGCTGTATTGTTTTCTGCAATCCGATTTGCCAATTGCTGTTGTAGTTACGGCGGTTTTATTGACGGTAATTTATTCAATTCCGCTTTTACCATTCCCTTTTTTGCGTTTTACCAGGAGGGCAGGTGTTTTAAAAACGATCCTGCTGGCATTTAACTGGGCTTATGTAACTGCATTTATACCCATTCAAAAATCTTATCTGTTGCTCGATAATGCCGATCTGTTTATCATAAGCCGCCGCTTTTTATTTATGCTGATGCTTTGCATCATTTTTGATAATCGAGATAAAGCTGTTGATAAAATGAGGGGATTGCGTAGTCTGGCTACCGATTTAAAGCCCGCCATGCTAAAAGCGCTTATTTATATCGTTTTTATCGCATTGTTTGGGTCTAATATTTTTTATAAAGATTACGGCATCAGTTTCTATCAGTCTATAGCCCTGCAGGTTTCTACCCTGGCATTGTTAGTTGTTTATTTCTACTCGGCTAAAAAGCGCAGCTACCTTTTTTATTATTTTATTGTGG
>JBBKXU010000194.1:0-8338 GCA_037969645.1 Ferruginibacter sp.
TTTATATAGAGATGGGTTTAAAACTGCAATTGCATAAATCTATTTCATAAAATTCTTTAACATTTAATTAAAAGAGGCTAATAAACTAATGGCACGAAATTTTGTCTTAATTACAGAGACGATTTGGGCAAATACAGTATCTCAAAAAGTTTCGTTACATGGCTATACTTTGAAGGCCGGGGCATGGCGCCCCGGTTTTTTTATGCAGATTAGCCAGAAAGGCGTGATTTTTCAAAATGATTCCTATTTAACCTTTTGCCTTATGGGCAAAAAAAATCCCGGATGAAAAACCGGGATAGATTAAATATATTTTAGCTGATTACTTCTTCATCACTTCAGCCATTGTTTTACCAATATCGGCAGGGCTGTCCACAACATGAATACCGCATGCTGCCATAATTTTCATTTTAGCTGCTGCTGTATCATCATCACCACCAACAATAGCACCGGCATGGCCCATACGGCGGCCGGGAGGTGCTGTTTGTCCGGCTATAAAACCAACAACCGGTTTTTTGTTCCCGGTTGATTTAATATAGTTTGCAGCTTCTGCTTCCATACCACCGCCAATTTCGCCAATCATTACAATAGCATCGGTTTCAGTATCGTTCATGAATAATTCAATTGCTTCTTTAGTAGTTGTGCCGATAATTGGGTCGCCACCAATTCCAATGGCTGTAGAAATGCCTAATCCTGCTTTAGCAACCTGATCGGCAGCTTCGTAAGTAAGCGTACCAGATTTTGAAACAATGCCAATACGACCTTTCTTAAAAATAAAGCCAGGCATAATACCTACTTTACATTCATCGGCAGTAATAACACCCGGGCAGTTTGGCCCAACCAGTCTGGTATTTTTATTTTGCAAATAATTTTTCACTTTTACCATGTCCTGCACAGGTATACCTTCAGTAATACAAACTACCAAAGCTATACCAGCATCGGCAGCTTCCATGATAGCATCGGCTGCAAAAGCTGGAGGTACAAAAATAATGCTCACATCAGCGCCTGTTGCTTTAACAGCATCAGCGACTGTATTGAAAACCGGCTTATCCAGATGAGTGCTGCCGCCTTTACCAGGTGTTACACCACCTACTACTTTAGTGCCGTATTCAATCATTTGTGTAGCATGAAACGTACCTTCTGTACCGGTGAAACCTTGTACAATAATTTTGGAATCTTTATTTACTAAAACAGACATGTTCAATGAAAAATTAAAAATGAAGAATTAAACCTGCCTGCCGGTAGGCAGGTTTGCTGCAAAGATAAGGGAGATGGGGGTATTGGCGAAGGAGATATTTTGATGGCCGGCTTTTGAGCGGTGATAGGGCTTTTACAAAAGCGGATAGGGGGGGATTGAAATTTTTTTACTTCAACAACTCATCCATATCTCTATCATCGCTAATTTTTCCCTTCGCTTCCAGCATACGCATATCTTTTGCATCTTGTAAAAATTCAGAAGCGAAAATAAATTCGTTGAGTAATTGGTTTTTAGAGAAGATGATATCTTTTTTATTGCCTGTCCATTCTTTTTTCCCTTCGTAGAGGTAGATGATATTTTCGCCCATTTCCATTACGCTGTTCATGTCGTGGGTATTAATTACGGTTGTCATGTTAAACTCACGGGTAATGTCAAGGATAAGTTTATCAATTACCATCGAAGTCTGCGGATCGAGGCCTGAGTTGGGTTCATCACAAAATAAATATTTGGGATTCAAAACTACTGCACGTGCAATTCCCACTCTTTTTTTCATGCCACCACTAAGTTCGGCGGGGTACTTTTTATTGATGCCTTCTAAATTCACTCTTTCCAGTACATCATTCACTCTTTTCAGCTTTTGGGCAAAAGTCTTTGTGGTAAACATATCCAGCGGAAACATGATGTTTTGCTCAACGGTCATACTATCGAACAATGCCGAGCCCTGAAAGAGCATACCAATTTGCTGGCGCAGTTCTTTTCTTTCATCAACGGTCATATCAGTAAAACTTACGCCATCATAAATGATCTCGCCTTCATTTGGCTCAAACAAACCAACTAAGCATTTTTGTAGCACGGTTTTGCCACTGCCGCTTTGCCCGATAATGAGATTAGCTTTGCCTGTTTCCATAATATGGCTCACATCGTCAAGTACTACCTTGTCGCCGAAACTCTTCTTTATGTTTTTAAATTCAATCATTGCAGCTTTTCTTATTTATTGAGCAGGAGAGCAGCCAAAATATAATCAGCAAACAAAATCATTACGCAACTTACCACCACACTCTTTGTACTGCTTCTTCCAATTTCCAGAGCTCCGCCTTTTACATAATAACCATAGTAGGAAGGGATACTGCTGATAATAAAAGCAAATGTGTATGCTTTTACTAATGCAAAAAATACATTGTAGGGTACAAAGTTCATCAGCAAACCCATATCATAGGTGTCTGCAGATATAATACCGGTGGCCACACCTGCCAATCTTCCGCCTATAATACCTAACACCATAGATAACACAACAAGCATGGGAATAGTCAATAGGCAAGCAATTATCTTTGGCATTATTAAATACGATTTGGTATTGATGCCCATAATTTCCAATGCATCTATCTGTTCACTTACACGCATATTGCCAAGCTCGCTGGCTATCTTACTGCCAATTACGCCCGCCAGCACAATACAAACCACTGTTGGCGCAAATTCGAGTATTACGGTGTCACGTACAATTTGGGCAATGGTTGAAGCAGGTATAAGCGGACTAACCAATTGATAAGACGTTTGTACAGCACTTACCGCACCCATAAAAACGGAGATAATAATAACAATGCCAAGTGAACCAATGCCAATCTCAACACACTGGTGCATAAGCTCTTTCCAATACATGCGCATGTTCTCGGGCTTGGTAAACATGCCCTTCAGCATTAAAAGATAACGGCCAAAGTGATTAAAAAAAAGCATTAATAAAAACTATGTTAGATGTACAATGTCAGATGTACGAATGTATGATAAATTTGGTTACTCTTACAGGCCCATACGGGACATCAAACATCGCATATTTAAAATTACATTTCTTGAGCGATATTCTTTTTACGTTTCCACCACTTGCTTTTTTTAACCGCATCTTTAGTATTTACTTTGCTTTTGGTTTGCGCATCAACCACAGCAATCAATACCATATTAAATATTGCCCGTATTGAACTACCTAATTGAAGTACGTGTACGGGCTTATTTAAACCGAGTAAGATTGGGCCAATGGAATCGGTGCCACCAACTTCCTGCAATAAATTATAAGCAATATTACCTGCAGCCAGATTGGGGAATATGAGAATGTTCACGTCTCCGTCCAACAATTCGGTAAACGGATAATTTTCTTTTAGAATTTCTTTGTTGAAGGCCAGAATGCCCTGTACATCGCCATCGCAGATGAGCGAAGGATCTTTTGCTTTTACAATTTCTCTTGCTTTACGTACAAGATTTGCTTCTGCTGAATCGCTGCTGCCAAAGTTAGAGTAGGAGAGCATGGCTATCCTTGGTTTAATATTAAACTGCTTTACTTCCTTTGCAACCAGTAACGTGATTTCTGCAAGTTCTTCGGCCGTGGGGTTAAAGTTTACGGTTGTGTCTGCTAAAAATAAGGGTCCACGTTTCGTAAACATAATATACATACCTGCAATTTTCTTAACGCCCGGTTCGGTGCCAATAATTTGCAATGCCGGACGAATTGTATCAGGATAATTTCTGCTTAAACCACTGATCATGCCATCTGCTTCACCATTTTCTATTAGCATGCAACCAAAATGGTTACGGTCTTTCATGGCCTTGTAACTCTCATACCTGTTAACTCCCTTACGCTGGCGTTTTTCAAAAAATATATCACCATATTGCTTTCTTAGATCTTCATGTTGATCATCTGCAGGATTCATGATTGGCATTCCTTCCAGATCAATTCCGTTTTCCTCAGCAATTTTTTTAATCTTATGCTCTTTACCTAGCAGAATAGGGTAGGCCACACTTTCTTCCATTACTAACTGTGCAACTTTTAATATTTTGATATTCTCCGCATCGGCAAAAACAATGCGCTTTGGATCTTTTCGGGCCTTGCTGCTTATAACACGACTCAACTGGTTATCTAAGCCGAGGCGACTGTTTAACTCTTCTACATATTTATCCCAATCTTTGATCGGGTATTTTGCAACACCACTTTCCATGGCAGCTTTTGCCACCGCAGGTGCTACCGTAGAAAGCAAACGGGGATCTAAAGGCTTTGGAATAATATAAGTGGGGCCAAAAGTTATTGTTTTTTCGTTGTAAGCAAGATTTACAATGTCCGGTACAGGAGCTTTTGCCAGTTCGGCCAAAGCCTTTACTGCAGCCAGTTTCATGGCTTCGTTAATAGCAGTTGACCTTACGTCCAATGCGCCACGGAAAATATATGGGAAACCCAATACATTGTTTACCTGGTTGGGATAATCGCTACGGCCGGTAGCCATGATGATATCTTTACGTGCAGCAACTGCCACGTCATAATTAATTTCCGAATCGGGATTTGCCATGGCAAAAACAATCGGGTTCTTGGCCATGCTTTTCACCATAGCTGTTGTTACCACATTGCCAATGCTTAAACCAATAAATACATCGGCATCTTTCATTGCTTTAGCAAGATCGTAGTCTTTGTATTTAGCGTCAACACAAAAGTCTTTTTTAATATCTTCTACATCTTCACGCCCTTTGTATAAAATTCCTTTGCGGTCAAATACCATAAAGTTGCTGTGCTTTGCCCCAAGCGATTCGTATAACTGGATACAGGCAAAAGCAGCAGCACCTGCACCATTAACTACAAATTTTACTTTTTCAATTTTCTTTTTTTGGAGTATGAGTGCATTCAACAAAGCGGCAGCACTGATGATGGCTGTACCATGCTGGTCATCGTGCATGATGGGGATCTTGCAACGCTTCTTTAGTTCCTGTTCAATATAAAAACACTCAGGCGCTTTAATGTCTTCTAAATTAATGCCGCCAAATGTTGGTTCCAAGGCCTGTACTATCTGTACAAATTTTTCTGGATCTGTTTCATTTATCTCTATATCAAACACGTCGATATCTGCAAAAATTTTGAACAGTACTCCTTTGCCCTCCATTACGGGTTTGCCTGCTTCTGGACCAATATTACCCAGACCCAAAACGGCGGTTCCGTTGGTGATAACACCAACTAAGTTGCCTTTGGCAGTGTATTTATATACGTCTTCGGGATTTGCTGCAATTTCTAAACAAGGCTCGGCTACGCCAGGCGAGTAGGCAAGTGAAAGGTCTCTTTGTGTTTTTGCTTCCTTGGTTGGTATAACTTCAATTTTACCCGGACGGCCTTTTGAATGGTAGTCTAATGCTTCTTGTTTGCGTAAGTCTTTCGCCATAATGTTATTTCATATTTAATATACAGAAAAAAACTGACTGCATATATACAATTGGTTATTTTAGGGAGATGCAAATTACATAAATCAATGGAGAGTACACCTAAATCAGGAGTTATTTGATTTTACTTTAAAACTCCAGGTGATAGCAAATTCGGCCACAGTTTCACCTGCGTCATTTCTACCATAAGATTTTGCAGTAACGACTTTGCCTTCGTTGCTGCTTATTGCGTCTTCAATAGCTTGTTTTATTGTAATACCATCTTCGCAGGTGAATACCGTGATACCGGTGGCTTTTTTAATGAAATTGCCTTCTACTTTTAATACCAACATGCTTATTGCTGGCTTGCGCTTATAAATATGTGCCAATGCAAGTACGCCGGTGCTCATTTCGGCGGCCATACTAAGGCAAGCAAAATAAGTGCTCTTAAACGGGTTTTGACTAAACCATTTGTAGGGAACTTTAACTAAGCATTTTTTTTCATCCGCATCTAAAACCCTTACCCCTGAAAAAAAAGCACTTGGTAATTTGGATAACAGGAACATCCTGAATTTAATGGGATGCTTAATGGTTTGAAGAAATTTATCAGCGTTACTCATAAGATTGTAGGTTTACGATTTCAGATTTTAATTGACTTGCTTGCACTTACAAATCTACAATCATCAATCAGCATTCTGAAAATAGTTAGTCACCATACTTTTTAGGATCCCTTGCCGCCGGGCTCCATTTTTCTAAAAAGGATTGTACTTTTTCACGATCGTAACTTTTATTACCATCTTCAAAATATTCGCTGTTTTGTGTATGAATGAGTTCGCCTTTTTCGTTTAAAATAAGGAAGACGGGAAAACCAAAACGCTGAGGATAACCATACTTAGCAAAAACTACTTTGTTATAGTTTTCTTTACTGTAGTTTAAATGATACCAGATAAATCCGGCGTTAATTACCGAATCTATTTTATCATCTGCCTTGCAAAACCTGGCAAATTCAATGCACCAGCTGCACCAGTTACCGCCGCCCTGCAGCAATACATATTTTTTTTCGGCCTTTGCTTTTTTTATGGCTGCAGTAATATCATTTTCGGCATTCGCTTCTGTATGATACAGTTTAGTTTCTGTTGTTTGTGCCACACAAATAGTTGTGATTAAACAAAAGATAACTGGTAATAAATTTTTCATGCCAATGATTTTTATTTGTTCACTTCTACAACACAAAGTACGGCATTTTGATTGCTGTTGTCCGCTCTGAAATTTATTGTACCACTATTGCCAGAAGCAAACCTTACACCAGAAACAGCATTTTGCTGCAGCGCCGCTGCAACTTTAGCACCATAATCAGATCCTGAACTTTTTGTAATGGCGTTATTAACGGCATACCAATCAAGTTCTTTTTTTGTTACTACGATTGCGAACACATCTTTTTTACCAACATTATCGGGCACTAAACTTTTACCTCGGGGAAATAGGCGATAACCAGTAATACCGCAATAAGGCGAAAAAGCAGTTTTGGTTGCATCTTCTTTACTGGGATAAGGAAACAAAGTGTAACTGCTGCCGTCGGTTTCTTGCCCGAAAATATACGTGTAACATTCGGTAGAATTTTTTATCTCCATTTTAAATTTAGTGCCTGCTGCAACGGTACTCACAGTTTCAAAAATATTACCGGTCTTCAATTTTAAAGGAATGTATTGTTTGTTATCGTTCTTTACCAAACCAATAGCAGCTTCAAAAGCTACATTAACTGCTGCGCCACGTTTGGGCATTGGGTCAATTCCGTAAGCTTCTCTGGTAAATTCTTTAAAGTCGCCATAACGCACCCAGCCAACACCGTTAACACCCCATTCGGGTCCCCAGCTGTTCATAATCTGAAAGGCCTGTTTACGATCATCATACCCAATTACACACATGGCATGACCACCAAAACCCATCTGGCCGCGGTCTTCATTGGTAGGCGCCCACATTTCTCTTCCCATCATGCCTTGCATAAAACTACCGCCAACCATCATACCTATAACTACCGGAGCGTCTTTTGCCAGGTGTTCTTTTATAGCACGTACGTTAATTCCCTTTGTGCTTTCACCATCTGTTAATCTGGTAAAACCATGCATACGGTTTTGAGCAGCTTTGTTATCTAATACGGAATTTGGTTGCCTGCTGCAATCCTGATCGTTGTAAGGAAAATCGCTGACAGAAACCACGCCCTTCTGTTGCATAAGCTCCATTGCATTTTGAATGTATGCGCCCTGGCAACCTTCCAACCCAATTTGATTATAAACAAATGCCGGACTGTAGGCAGTGCTGTTCCCACTTTGTCCGGTTGACGCTGCTTCTACAATAGTACGGGCAGCATAAGTGCTGCTCCATGCAACACATGAGCCCTGCTGGCCCTGATTTTTACGATCAGGAGCAAAACGTAAAAGGGAAACTGCTTCGGGCAATGGATTTTTTGTATTATCATCAGCAAGGCCTTCGTATACACTTGCTTTTTTAAATTGTTCGGGACTAAAACTATATCCGCTCTGCGAAAAAAGATTTTGTATAACATTAGAACCACCACCAGAACTATTCCTGAAAAAGAAAAAATATGCTGCGGTGCCTGCAATTAATAACAAAATGATCTTTATGCCGCCACCGCCTTTGCCTCCTTTACCAAACAAAGAAAGCACTAAAGGGAGAAGGGCTAATAATCCACCACCCCCTCGGCCGCCACGGCCACCACCGCCTGACGTGTTACTGTCGTCAAAGTCTTGTTGATCCATAGGATCATCTTCCATACGAATCGGCATAGTACAAATATTTTAGCTGAATAATATGTTTAAATGTAAGAAGAAATTTTAAGATTGATGGTTGCATAACCTTTGTGAAAATTCCAATCAGCGGTTCTCCTTCTCCAATATTTCAAACTGTCTACTTACGCTGATTCCATTTTCATCAACTAAAGTAATGATATGCTTGCCGGGAGCG
>JBBKXU010000195.1:0-2535 GCA_037969645.1 Ferruginibacter sp.
CATGCCGCATCATCCAGGTTCCCATCTATTTTAGGAGCCTGTGCAATTTTTACCGCTTGTACTGTTTTCGTTTGGGAATAAAGAGTGCCATAAACGAGTAAAAAGGGTAAACAGATATAAGCCTTGAATCTCATGCAGTTTTATAGTCTTCAAATATAAAACATAGACTGCAAGTGAACTAAGAGGAAGTACATAAAAATGACAAAAAATCTAAAAACCCGTACTTTCTTGCTTAATTCATCCTTTTTTTCAAAGTAGTTACCTGCTGTTGGAGATCAGAAACTACGGTAGCTAGCTGACTCATATCCCATCGGTTTTGTGCGTTTGTCCGGGAAATAACAACCTGCGCCTGCCACATTTCCAAAACTTCCTCTGCATTTACTGTATAAGGATGAAAAACAGGGTTATCACTTACCAATGTCAATTTATTCTTCTGTCTTCCGTTTTTCTGTACTCTTTTGTAAACAATTCCTTCATTTCTGGACACAACAATGCAGGCAATGTTGTTTTTAACATCATCGAGGTTTTCTAATTTTTCACCTACTATTACAGAACCACTTGGTGTTGGCAGCATCGAATCTCCCACTATTTCAAAAGCTCTGTAATTTCCCCCGGTCAACATTGGTAATGTAAAAGTGTTGAGTTCATCAATAAATTCCGGGTCTTCAAAACCTGCCAGGTATCCGGCAGCAGCTTTTATAGGGACAAAAGGAATATCGGGTCTGCCCATGGCCAGCTTCATTGCCCTACGCTTGGCGAGATAATTACTTTTATTATCACTCAGATCTTTTCGGAGAATATCATCCAATGTCAATTTAAAAATATCACACACTATTTCGAGTACATCGATTCTCGGCTCTGCTCTTTCCTCTTCGTAAGCCCCGAGCAGGGAACGTTTGATGCGTAATTTGTTGGAGAATTCCTCCTGTGTCCAGCCACGAAGTTTTCTTAAGTATTTCAGATTTTGATTGGAGATTGCCATAATAGCTAATTTAATTAGCTGCAAAATACTAATTTTTTTAGAATTACAAAATACTTTGCTAACCTATTTTGGATAAACCGGAAAAAAGAGGATTTTTGTAGGGTATGACAAAGAAATCAAGTCCTAAGAAAAAAGCATCAACTGCTAAAGCCAAACCGAAAGCATCTGTAAAAGAAAAACCCGTCATTCTCATTACCAATGATGATGGTGTTACCGCACCCGGAATAAAAAATCTTGTAGAAGCGGTAAGAGATCTTGGCAAAATTGTGGTGGTTGCTCCGGACAAACCTCAATCAGGAATGGGCCATGCTATCACAATCGGTCAGCCATTAAGACTACATAAGATAGAGCCGCTTTTTGATGATGTAGAAACATGGTCATGCACGGGTACACCGGTTGACTGTGTAAAACTGGCTGTCGACAAAGTATTACACCGCAAACCAGATCTTTGCTTAAGTGGAATTAATCATGGCGCTAACCATAGTATCAATGTAATTTATTCAGGCACTATGTCTGCTGCTGTGGAGGCTGCCATTGAAAGCATTCCTTCTGCCGGTTTCTCCTTATTAGATTATAGAATAGATGCCGACTTTACCGGTGCCAGAGAATATGTAAGAATCATTGTAGAAAAAATGCTGAAGACCAAACTGGAAAAACATACTGTTCTCAATGTAAATATTCCTGCTGTTGCACCCGAGTTATTAAAAGGATTTAAGATTTGCAAACAGGCATATGCCAAATACGAAGAAGATTTTATTGAAAGAGATGATCCACATGGCCGCCATTATTACTGGCTTACTGGTGAGTTTGTAAATTTTGATAAAGCAAAAGATACCGATGTGTGGGCATTAGCTAATAATTATGTAAGTGTAGTGCCGGTACAATTTGATTTAACGAATTACGTTTTAAAAGCCAAGCTTGAGAAGATCTGGAAATAAACCAACACAAACTAAACAACATGTTTCTTACAAAAGATAATCTCCGCCTTGGTTTAGCACTAGGCCTTATCGGCCCTTTGATCGGTCTTGTGCTGGTTTACTTAATAAAATTTCCGGCATTTAGTTTCAAGGAATTTCTCGAATACTTTATGCACGACAATAAAGTAATAACCAATGTCGGCACATTTTCACTATTAGCCAACGCTGTTTTATTTGCCATTTATGTACACTTCGATAAGTCGCAAACATTCAAAGGCATCTTCATCGTTACCTTATTTTATGGTGTTGGTATTTTGCTATTAAAACTTTTTAATTAAAAAATATAAATGAGTAGCCCGGCAATATTACTATTGGTAACTGATGTTGCGACGCTCAGTTCAGGGTTCAGTAATTCTATTGAGCAATTTCGATTAGCAATTTTTCAGTCCGAATATTCTCTAAATGCAAAGCCATGAAATATTATATCATCGCTGGCGAAGCATCCGGAGATCTGCATGGTTCTAATCTCATTTCAGCATTAAAAAAAATTGATAACAGCATTGCTATCCGCTGCTGGGGTGGCGATAAAATGCAGGAAGCTGGTGGTGAATTAGTAAAGCATTATTCCGAATTAGC
>JBBKXU010000196.1:0-3583 GCA_037969645.1 Ferruginibacter sp.
GTTTACTAGTTTACTGGTTACTCCTTTTTTTGTTTGCTTAAATTACTTTTTAGAACCTTGATATAGCCATTAAGTTTTTTATGAATAGTTTCTAATTGAGAAATCAATAAATCATAATCGTCTTTACCTATAAGATTTCTTTGAAACGATTTTAGCAACCAGCTTTTCGTTTCTAAAACAGAACCACGGGCATAAAAACAAAAATTAATATTCTCCTTGATAAAATAACGTCCATATCCTTCGGCAATATTAGCTGAAATAGAATCGGCCGAATTCGTTATTTGTTTACCCAATCCAAATTTTGGGAAATTGTCCCATTTCTCTACAATACTCCAAACCTTATCACTAAAAACCATAGAAAGGTTATAAACATCCAATTCCTCAAGCGTATACATAAACAAAGATTATCTGAAATTAAAAAACTTCAACAACAAATAAACAATTAAACCTCTAAACCAATAAACCTAATGCAACTTAGCCGAAATCAATTTCACAAACTCACTCCTAGTTTCATTCTTCTCAAACTCACCCCAAAATGCTGACGTGGTTGTAACTGAATTTTGCTTCTCTACGCCTCTCATCATCATACATAAATGTGAAGCCTCAATAACCACGGCAACGCCCAGTGGATTCAACGTTTCCTTTATCGAATTTAATATCTGATGCGTTAATCTTTCCTGTACCTGCAGGCGGCGGCTGTACACATCCACCACTCTGGCAATTTTACTGAGGCCCGTAATATATCCGTTGGGAATATAAGCTACATGCGCTTTTCCGTAAAAGGGTAACATATGATGCTCACACATACTGTATAGTTCAATATCTTTTACAATAATCATTTCACTTACATCTTCATGAAATTTTGCTGAATTTAAAATGGCATTTGCATCTTGCTCATACCCTTGGGTAAGGAACTGCATCGCTTTGGCAATTCGCTCGGGGGTTTTCTCTAATCCCTCTCTGTTTGGGTCTTCGCCAATTAATTCTAATGTTTTCCGGTAATTTTCCATCAGTCCCGATGTTGTTTTTTCATCGTACTGTTCTATTTTTTTATAAGCCATAGTTGACTGTAGACCTGTCTGCCGACAGGCAGGTTTTAGATTTATGCAGGATAGTCCACAAAATTCCTTTCGGTTTCGTATAGCCTAATCTGCAGATCAAATTTAGTTTCTATTTTTTCTCTTAATATGGTGTAAATAACAATGGCGATGTTTTCAGCCGTTGGGTTCAAGTTTTTGAACTCTACCGTATCATCATTCAGGTTTTTATGATCAAAACGTTCTATCACGTTTTCCTGCACAATATCGCTAAGTACTTTCATATCCACCACATAGCCAGTCGCCGCATCCGGTTCGCCGATAACTTTAACCACCAATTCATAATTATGCCCGTGAAAATTAGGATTATTGCATTTACCAAAAACCTGATCATTTGTAGCATCATCCCATTCAGGATTATGAAGCCGATGGGCGGCATTAAAATGTTCTTTGCGGTAAACGGCTACTTTTTTACTCATGGTAAATTATATAACAGCTGGCTATTAAAATTTGTTCTTACAATTAAAACTAAATAATGAGAACAAAAAATTTGACGGCTAAAACAGAAGTCTGCTGTTCAAACACATCAGCCAATGAAAGTTAATTACAAATAAAGTTAGGTCTTGTTTTGCTGAAACGGAAATTAATTACCGTAGTATTCAACATAAATTCGAGGTGTTTCTGATAATTTAAGGCAATGCAGTTGTACCTCTGAAGGCAGATGGGGAGTAAGTTCGTTCCAGATGCCAATTACCAGGTTTTCTATGGAGCATAGCTTGTCTTTCATAAAATCTACATCTACATTCAGGTTTTTATGGTCAAGCTTATCAATTACATGCTCTTTTACTATGATACTAAGTTTCTTTACATCATACACAAAACCTGTATCCGGATTGGGCTCTCCTTTCAGCGTTACAAATAGCTCAAAGTTATGCCCATGCCAGTTTTCATTGGCACATTTGCCAAACACTTCCTCATTCTTTTCCCTGCTCCAGGCCGGGTTAAATAGTTTATGAGCTGCGTTAAAATGTTCTATCCTGGTGATGTAAACCATTAGATTCCAAAAATTTCGGCAAAGGTAGCTTCTAAATCCTGAAATATGAAGGGTATAACCGAAATTTGTATCATGCGAATCTTACTCATTGCTGCTACAAAGACCGAAATTCAGCCTTTTATAACTGCTAATCCCGATGTGGAAGTGTTGATTACCGGAGTTGGAGTACCTGCAACAATCTATCATCTCCAAAAATGCATTCACCAAACAGACTATGATTTAATAATACAAGCGGGCATTGCTGGCAGTTTTAATGCTGGCATTTTTTTGGGAAAGACAGTATTGGTAAAACAGGATTGTTTTGCTGATTTGGGTATGGAAGAAAAAGAAAATTATACTCCGGTATTCGATACCGAATTTGGCAGCAAGGATGAATTTCCTTTTAATGATGGTTGGCTGATTAATAGCAATGAAAAATTGCTAACCAGTGAATTGCAAGTTGTAAAAGCAATCACTGTAAATAAAGTAAGCGACAGTCAACTGCAAAAACAGCAATTTATACAGTCATTTAATGCAGATATAGAAACGATGGAAGGTGCTGCCCTGCATTATGTTTGTTTGCAGGAGAAGGTTCCTTTTCTGCAAATCAGGTCAATATCAAACTATGTTGGCGAAAGAGACAAATCAAAATGGAGCTTGCCAGATGCAATCAACAATTTAAATATTGAATTAACCAAACTGATAAATCAACTTACAAAATCATGAAAATCAGCCTGGGATTTTCGCCCTGCCCGAACGATACATTTATTTTTGATGCCCTGGTAAACAATAAAATTGATACCGGTGGTTTAACTTTTGATGTTTTTTTGGAAGATGTGGAAACCCTTAACCAATGGGCATTAGCGGGGAATCTGGATATTACCAAACTTAGTTATGGAGTATTGCCTGTGGTGCTTGATAAGTATATCGTGTTAAACAGCGGCAGTGCATTAGGTAAAGGCGTAGGACCATTGTTGATATCGAATGGTGCATTTGAAATATCGAATGTAGAAACATCAACGGTGGCAATACCCGGTGAAAACACTACGGCACATTTGCTCCTTTCGTTGGCATACCCCAACGCAAAAACCAAAATATTTATGCGTTATAACGACATTGAAAGTTTTGTTTTAGCAGGTAAAGGCCTTGGCGTAATTATTCACGAAAATCGTTTCACTTATGCTGAGAAAGGGCTACATAAGATTACCGACCTTGGCGATTATTGGGAAAAAGAAACAAACAACCCCATACCATTGGGAGGCATCGTTATTCGCAGAAATATAAGTGATGAAATCCAGCAGCATTTTGACCATCTAATTAAGAAAAGTATTGCATATGCATATGCAAACTACCCCCAATTAAATGAATACATCATCAACCATTCGCAGGAAATGAGTGAAAAAGTTATGAGAAAACACATCGAGCTGTATGTAAATAATTATACAATTAAACTAGGCGATGATGGCAGAGATGCTGTAAAAAAATTACTCGCCGTTTATCAGTCTGCACATCC
>JBBKXU010000197.1:0-4017 GCA_037969645.1 Ferruginibacter sp.
ATTAGGAATTATTTTTTTACCCATGTTTGAAATGAATAATCAAACTGATGTTTCTCATCGGCACTAAAATCATGGTTGCTAATCAGGTTCCATTTACTTTCATCCAGCACCGGAAAAAAAGTATCACCATCTATTTCAGTATGCACTCTGGTTAAATAAATTTTATCGGCCATTTCTAAAGCCTGTTTATAAATTTCCCCTCCGCCAATAATAAAAATTTCATTGCAGTTGGTTTCAGTGGCTTTTTGTAAAGCATCTTGTAAATCAGCAGCAACTAATACGCCTTCAGCTTTCCAATCTGCCTGCCGGGTAATAACAATATTAAACCTGCCGGGCAGCGGCTTATTAAACGATTCAAAAGTTTTACGCCCCATAACAACCGGCATACCCCAGGTAGTATTCTTAAAAAACTTAAGGTCGTTTGGCAAATGCCAGAGCAGTTGGTTATTTTTACCAATGGCATTATTTTCGGCAGCGGCTACAATTAATGATATCATATTTATAAAGTAAGTAAAATTAAGGAATTAGATGATACTGATTTTATCGATACCCGTAAAGCCACGCTGGCTTTAAAAAACAACATTTTTTTACCTTATTTGATAAGATAACTGAATTGAGGCATAGCGATGATTTACATACTGTTTCATCAATTCTTTAGTTTGAAAAATATATCCAATATTAATGGTCATCCTTTTTTTTGAATACGCCGCACCAATTTTATGTTGATATATGAATGGTTTAAGATCGGTTGCTGGATTTTTGCTAAATAAGTGTTCTTGTATGGTAGCATTATAAACCTGAAGCGTCAGCCCCGGTTGAAAATAAACGAACAGTTCGTATTTTTTCTTAAATGCAGCTTCGTTATTTATTTCGGCATTCAGCAAAGCTGTATTTTCAAAATCATCCATAATACCAAAAGCAACATTGCATGAAAGCTGTGCATTAGTATTAATATTCCCTAGGTTTAATGTACCGGTTGGAATAACCCTGATTTCAGAACGCCCAACTTTCTTATTCAATAGTTGCTGCGTGTACGAACCTACTACATTAAGCAGTGCATTATGCTGCACCTGATTTTCCCAGCCAACAGGTATATAAATACCACCCACACGATGAATCAGTTCTTGAGTTTGTTCTCCACCCGAAGCCCTTCCAATTGTACCAGTTGTAATACCCCATTGATACATTTTTGTGCCGCTTAAAAATTGAGCATTTGAATATTTGATAAACAAGTATCCGCAAAAGGGCCTGTCTATAGTATGTACCGGATAGCCATTGCTGTAAAACCTTAAATCATTCGCATCGAATTTACGTTTTGGTGTAAAAATTTTTTGCCCCAATTCAAACTGCTGAATGTTTTTTCTGCCTTCTTTTATTTGTGCCGTTCTATACTGAAAAAAAAGACCGTTGGTATAATACCTATCGGAACCTTGAAATAAGTAAGAATCATTTTCGGTAATAATTGAAATTGATTTGTTGAAAGAAGATCCCGTTTTATTTTGTGCCGTTACAGAATATACCAGCATGAAAAGCAGACATGCTGATAAGAAGCATGTTTTAAAAAAAAGAATACCTGTTACTTTCATTTTCAGACTGGTTGGCTAAATCAATTTATAAAGAAAGGAGTTTTCTTTACAAGCAGATTTAATACAAACTTATTGTTTTACGGCCGGAGTTTAACCGTAAACCTATATCTGGATTAATTATCCAACCCTTAAACTTATTTTAGGACGAGTCAAAGAAGCAGCCATAATTAAATGCTATCGTTTGCTTAACGGGCATTTACCAAAATAGCAATTTTGTTGTAATTATTTGGGGGGATTATTGACGCAACGTCCTCTGCGGGAGACGTTGCGTCCCTGAAAAATGATCTTGCTTCGATTGACGCAACGCCCCTGACTTACGCACAAAGCTTTGGGAGGAGACGTTGCTGAGAAAAATGTAAGGGTATGCCCTCTCTTAAACATTAAGACTGGTCTGGTCTCCGACCAACGGCGATTTTTAATGAATCAACTTATTTTAGGACGAGTCAAATAGTCAATCCCTCAGGCAACGAACAGAAAATCCGAATTCCTTATTGAAGCTGAACCAATCGAGCCAACCATTAACGTTGTTCAGGCTGCGGTACGAGGCGGATGTAGGACCGCTCTCCATAGAACTCCACCAGAAGCCTATGTAGCCTAATTGAATGAATGAACCACTTAAGCTACGGAAGCCGCCCGGCAGGCCTTCCCAGCCACTGCTATTATCAGCGGAGGTATTTGGAGAACTCCAATGGATCGTACCTGGTTCTTTCAGTTTTCCTCCGGCTACATAATATCCGCCCAAACTGATCTCCAGTGTTGCCCAGTCGGGCTCTGTGGGTATATGCCAGCCCGCAGGGGCTAAACCCCTTGGATCATTAGCCGCATACCAATTATATAATTTGCCATAAGTGAGGCCGGTATTGGGATCGTTATTATAATAACACCAGGCGCCTGTTGTTAAACCAGCCCATGCGGTGGCGTCAGTAACCTGGGGTATTGGGTCGCCGTTTCTGTAAAATGCCACATCCAGGTTCTTACTCATCCATTGCTGGGTGCCAATAACTATGGTTGGCAAAAAAACTGCAGAAGCAGGTGCAGTTGAGGGAGTTTGCCAGGTGGCTGTCGTACCACTTATTGCCGTAAGTACCTGGCCTGTTGTTGGTGCTGCAGCCGCATAAGTACTCACACTCCCGGCACCAGACCCGTTCCACAATTCCCTGGCAATAATATTGTTGGTATTATCTGCGAGTGTTTTATTGGTTAATGTTTGCACATCCGTGGTACCCACAACTGTTCCTGATGGAACTAACTTTGTTGTTACAACCGCAGCCATTCCGTTACCAGTTAAAAAATTATTTACAGTAAGTGTTGCAGCACCTGTACCACCATTGGCAACTGCTACAATGCCGGTTACATTTGCCGCATTACCCGTAATATCGCCGGTAACTTTTAAACCGCTGACCGTTACAATCTTGGCATCCGTTACATTGGCATCCAATATTTTTGCGGTGGTTACCGCATTGTTGGCAATGGCGGGGTTTGGATAGCTGCCGCTCAGGTCGCCCCCGGCAACGCCTGTTGGTGGTGCACCCGAAGCACTTAAAGCCTGTAAGGCATAGGGCACACTCATCAGCTGCGTAGTGCCCATATCAATATAGCTGGTTCCGCCAGCAGGGTCCAACTCTACCTGTACAAATTTTGCACCGCCCCCCCAGTTAACTGTAGCCAGTGTACCAACAACTGGTGTTCCGGTACCGATATTTATATTGAATAATCCAAGATTAGTGGTTGTTGGCGTAAAAGTTTCACTGTAAACAACCGGGCCTGCCGCCGTAATATCGTGAATACTGTAGCGTAAACCAATTAACTGATTTGGTAAAATAGCCCCGCTGGCATTCCTGGCTACGCCCTGGTAGGGTATAGCATTGGGCGCCTGGGCATAAGATATTTGTAATAATCCCAGTGAAATAAAAATGCAAATTAATGCTTTCAGCAAAAGGTGTTTTTGGGTTTTTGAGTTCATAAACTTTGCTTTTTGTGTTTCGGATTTCTTTGCCCGACCAAAGAAATCCTGTTGAAAAAACAAGACAGCTTGTTCGATAAAAGTTGCACTACCTGATTGTGCGCATTGTTGATCAAAAAAAAGGAGCAATATTAGATAAGAGGACGAGGAAAGTGCCTAAATAATATCTTAAAAATTATAGAGTAGGCATGAAAGATAGTATTTATTTTACAGAAGAGAAATGAAACAAATATTCTCTTCTGTAAAATAAAATTAACCGGAAAAATTTAAAAGTTATGGAACAAATACGAAATATCAAATGTATTTTACTAATGTTGTTTTTTCGTGCAATATATCCGGTTCGCCTATTGATTCGTGGAGAACTTTTCTTAATATAAAGGTTACACTGCCACCGGCGCTTTAATACCCGGATGGCATTCTTAATTCATCAACTCAAAATCTTCAAACTTAAAATCAAATATATCCTTA
>JBBKXU010000198.1:0-5405 GCA_037969645.1 Ferruginibacter sp.
CAGCAAAAAGAAAACAGGACAGATGTTGCTATTGTAAGACTTGAGCAAATTCATCCTTTGCCACAGAAGCAACTGGATGAACTGTATAAAAAATACAGCAAAGCCATTTGGTATTGGGTGCAGGAAGAGTCGTTGAATATGGGTGCTGCAACATTTTTAAGAATGAATTTGAAGAATATCAACTTCTATATCATTAGCCGCCAGGTAAGCGCTGCAACTGCGACGGGATATAATAAGGTGCATCAGAAAGAGCAAGAGCAGATTATTGATACAGCGTTTTCAATTTAATAGAACGCAGATTTAAATGAAAAAAAGATGATTTCGCTGATTAATTTTGCTTCACAAAATATTGGTATATCGTGGAAGAATATAAACATTCGGAATTAACCGGAAAGATAATCGGTTGCGCTATGAAAGTTCATCGAGTTATCGGGCCTGGCTTCCCAGAGATTATTTATATGCGTTGTTTGCAAATCGAGTTAAAAAACTCGAGTCTAAATTTTGAAGCGGAAGTTGAAAAGGATATTTATTACGAAGGAATTAAGGTGGGGTCAAGGCGTTTGGATTTGCTTGTGAATGGTACAGTAATAGTAGAATTAAAAGCTGTTACCGAAGTGGAACCTATATTTTAAAATCAGATCATTAACTATTTAAAAATATTTAAAATTGAAATCGGACTTTTAATAAATTTTGGAAATGTAAGTCTGAAATACAGACGTTTTGCAAACTCCAGATGACAAAATAATCAATCAGCGAAATCAATTTAATCAAATCAATCAGCGTTTCATGTTCAATTCATTAAGTGAAAAATTAGAATCAGCGTTTAAAAATATAAAGGGTCAGGCACGAATTACAGACCTCAATATTGCAAATACCGTAAAAGACATTCGCCGTGCATTGGTTGATGCGGATGTGAACTATAAAATTGCCAAAGAATTTACTGATAAGGTTAAGGAGACAGCTTTGGGTGCTAAAGTGCTTACCTCAGTGAATCCGGGGCAGCAAATGATTAAAATTGTTCAGGATGAATTGACTGAACTGATGGGTGGCGAAGCAAGCGAATTTAATATTAGTGGAGCACCCGCAATTATTTTAGTTGCTGGTTTACAAGGTAGTGGTAAAACAACTTTTAGTGGTAAGCTTGCTAATTATTTAAAAACAAAAAAAGGCAAATCACCGTTGCTGGTAGCGGCCGACGTTTACAGGCCTGCGGCAATAGATCAGTTGGAGGTTTTAGGTGGGCAGATTGATGTGCAAGTGTACAGTGAAAGAGAAAATAAAGACGTTGTTTCCATTGTTCAAAATGCTATAAAAGAAGCAAAATCAAAAAATAAAAATGTAATAATCATTGATACTGCCGGCCGTTTGGCTGTGGATGAAGTGATGATGACCGAAGTTGCTAATATTAAAGCAGCCATCAATCCGCAAGAAATTTTATTTGTGGTGGATAGTATGACCGGACAGGATGCCGTAAACACAGCCGCAGCGTTTAATGAGCGTTTGGATTTTAGTGGAGTTGTTCTTACGAAGTTGGATGGTGATACAAGAGGTGGCGCCGCTTTATCAATTAAGTACACTGTGAACAAACCCATCAAATTTGCCAGCAGCGGCGAAAAGATGGACACACTTGATGTGTTTTATCCCGACAGGATGGCCCAGCGTATTTTGGGCATGGGTGATATTGTGAGCCTGGTAGAAAAAGCACAGGAACAATTTGACGAAAAAGAAGCTGCCCGTCTGGAAAAAAAGATCCGCAAAAATCAGTTTGATTTTGAAGATTTTAAAACTCAGTTGCAGCAAATAAAAAAGATGGGCAACATCAAAGACCTGATGGGTATGATACCCGGAGTTGGCAAGCAGATAAAAGATGTGGATGTAAATGATGATTCTTTTAAAGGCATAGAAGCCATGATAAACTCCATGACTTTGTTGGAACGCCGCAATCCCGATATGATCAATCCCAACCGTAAACTGAGGATAGCTAAGGGGGCCGGTAAAGATATTGCTGAGTTAAATGCCTTCTTAAAACAGTTTGATCAGATGAAAGGAATGATGAAGATGATGAATAAAATGCCCAAGGGTATGATGCCGGGCATGGGCAAAAGATAATATTTAATTACTTTTTATTTATGACCCCGGGCAAAAAACCTGGGGTTATTTTTTTAACTTTAAGAGAGAAATTTCGGGAAGACAGGCAACCACACTATATTATTGTGCGTTTCCAGTATAACCAAATCAATATAAAGACGAGTCTAAAACTACAAAATTTTGTCAGAGAGGCCGGATCTGTTACATATTATCCAGGGTTGTGTAAAAGCAAACAGGGATAGTCAGAAATTGTTTTATCAAACATATTATGGCTACTCAATGGGCATATGTATGCGCTATTGTACAAGTGTGGATGATGCCTCAGAGATGGTAAATGATGGGTTTTTAAAAATATTCAGGGCACTCGATTCTTTTAACCCCCAATACGCCAACATAGAAGCTTCGCTGAAGGGCTGGATGAAGCGCATAATGATTAATACAGCTATTGATCATTTAAGAAAAAATAAGCAACGTTTTTTGGTTGCTGAAATTTTCGACAATCATTTTAATATAGCTGATGAAACCGAAACATCCTTAGACCGGATGTCGTACAAAGAGATCATTTCTGTGGTGCAAAAATTATCGCCGGTTTACCGGACGGTATTTAACTTGTTTGTAATTGATGGTTATAAACATGAAGAAATTGCGGAGAAACTAAAAATATCAGTGGGTGCTTCCAAATCGAACTTATCGAAAGCAAGAATGAATATTAAAAAAATGCTACAACAAGCAGATATAGATTACTATGAGCAAAAAATCATATAGCGATATTGAGCAGGCCATAAAAACTGCTGCAGAAGCCCATGAGCCGGCTTTTGACGAGCAGTCGTGGAAAAAAATGGAGGCCTTGCTCGATAAAGACAAAGACAGAAAAAGACCAGTAATTTTTTGGTTGTGGTGGCTGTTGCCATTGGTCATTGGAGCAGGTGTGGCAGGTTATTATATATTTAATAATCCCGGGAAGGAAAATGTTAATCAGAAGATTGCCACTACAAAAAATTATAAGCCAGTAAACGAAGATGTTAACAGCAATTCAGCTATTGAGCCAAATACAAAAACTGAATCTAATTTAAATAACGATGATCTGAATGCAGTTCCCAAAAACTTTAATAACGATAACAATAACAGTGTAGTTGGTTATTTCCCTGGATCCACCAACAATAGTATAACCAAATCTGCACAAACTAATTCGCAAACTAATAAGGATGAAATAAATTCGAAAAGAAACCTGAATGATAAGTTGGATGGAAAAATGAAGACAACCATAAAAGCAGGCTACCCCTCGGTTGACGATGAAACTAACGAAAATTTATCTTCAGAAAATAACCCAGACGATACTAAAAAAGCTTTGGCTACCAAAGAGAAAACAGAAGAAATAATTGTTATTAAAGTTGATGCTGATAAAACACCTGAGAAGGAAATAGTAAAAATGATTGACAGTACCGTTGAAAAACTTAAAACAGATAAGAGGACAAAAAATAGAATTTCCAAGCTATATATCATTGCTGTTGGAGGGGCCGAAGCCAATGGCGTAAAATTGTTTTCGGCCGATAAAATTACCGGTAGATATGGACTTGGCCTTGGTTATGAGCTAAGCAAGAACCTAAGTGTACAAACAGGGTTTTATGTAAGCAATAAAAAGTATAACGCTGCTGCTGGTGATTACAAAACAAAACCTGGCTCGTATTGGAACGTGGTGGATATAAAGAACATCGAAGCGAATTGTAAGGTATATGAAATTCCGATTTCGGTTATTTACAACTTTACGCCTGGAAAGAAGCTGAATATTATTGCTTCAGCAGGTCTGTCATCTTACATTATGAAAAAAGAAGACTATCGTTTTTATTACGAGCATTATGGTGTTCCTCGTGAGGCTGATGCCCATTACAGCGGCAATAAGAACCTGTTTTCTGTTCTTCGTCTTTCGGCTGGCATAGAGAAAAAAATATCCAGCCGCCTTTCTGTCATCGCATCTCCGGGTGTAGCCATTCCACTTTCTGGAGTAGGTGATGGGGAAGTAAAATTGTATTCCACAGATTTAACAATAGGGTTAAAATTTTACCCTTTTAAGAAAAAATAGCTGAGATCGGTAGATTTGCAATGAGTTTTAGATATTTATTATTTGATAAATATGAAAAGCCCGCCTGATGATACGTGATCTTATAAACTAATCGGAATCTGGTTTGTTCAATAAAAAAGGCCATGAATTTGGAAAATCTTTTAATTTTTGTTCAATTCCCTTCTCATCAGTATATTTGCAGTCCTTTTTTAAGGAATAAACCCTATTTAATAACAACCAAAAATTTCTATTTATGGCTGTAAAAATGAGACTGCAAAGGCATGGCTCAAAGAAGCGACCTTTTTACTTCATCGTTATTGCAGATGGCAGAGCGCCACGTGACGGTAAATTCATCCAAAAACTTGGTACTTACAATCCTTTAACGGTTCCTGCAACAATTCAGGTAGATCGTCAGAAAGCATTGGACTGGTTACAAAAAGGTGCTCAACCCACCGATACTGTACGCCGTATCCTATCTTTCAAAGGAGTGTTGTATCTAAAGCATTTACTTCGTGGAGTAAGTTTAGGCTTATTTGATGAGGCTGGTGCAATGGAAAAATTCACTGCGTGGATGACAGAGCATGATTCAAACGTTGCCCGTCGCCAGGGAGCCCATAAAAAGGCCCGTAACGATAAGCGTGATCAACCAATTGTAAAAAAGGTTGAAGCACCTTCTGTTAAAGAAGTTGAAGCATCTGCTGCTGAAGAAGTTGAAGCCCCGGCGGAAACGCCTGCTGAAACAGAAACTGAAGCACCTGTTGCTGAAGCACCCGTTGCTGAAGCTCCTGCTGCAGAAGAACCTGCAACTGAAGAAACCAAAACAGAAGAATAAATCACCTCTGTTCCGTTAATTCTTTTAAAGTCCTGATAATTTTATTAGGACTTTTTTTATTGACCCGGCATCGGTACTTAATCCAGCTTCATTGGCAATCTTTGATTTATTCATTATATCTCTTTCAGTGAAAGAGTTAAAATGAATCACTCTTGTACTTTGTATCTTTACTCAACATTTAACGCAAACAGTAAAACATAATTAAAGCCTTTTAAAGGGTTGGGATATGAACCATTATTTTAAAATAGGAAAACTCGCCGCCAGCACAGGCTTAAAAGGCGAACTCGTTTTGCAACACAACCTGGGCAAAAAAACAACGCTTAAAGGCCTGGAAGCCATTTTTCTGGAAGAAAAAAAAGATAGTTTTATTCCTTATTTCCTGCAATCAGCCAAAATAAGAAACCATAATGAAACGGTGATAAAACT
>JBBKXU010000199.1:0-10655 GCA_037969645.1 Ferruginibacter sp.
CCGCCACATGGGCTGCTCTTAACAGGGCTGCAATATTACGTCATCCCGCCAATCTGTCCAAAATACGTTGCAGGTATTTTTTCTTGTAATAATATTCTTTAAGTTTTAATAAGTCAGCCTGATTTGCTGTGGTATCATCGTAATTTTCAATAATGGCTTGTACTTCGCTGTAGAGTTCTGTTTCCAGCGTTTCTATCTGTTGAGCCGAGTCTTCAGATAGTTCTTCATTCAATTCCATCATTTCCATTAAAAATGCCGGAGGCAGTTGGTATTTTTCTTCTTCTTCAATCAGTTCCTTCAACTGCAACACATATTTAATAGTAAGGTCCTGGTTTTTTAATATTTTTAGTGCTTTGTTAAGCTGAGATGAAATTTCCAAAGCCTCTTCCTGTTCATGCTCGGTACCATTTGCAAAAAAATCGGGATGGTATTTTTTTTGAAGTTCGAAATACTTAAGTGCGAGTTTACTCTTATCTACGTTGAAAGAAATGGGCAGCTCAAAAAGTTCAAAATAATTCATGTTGCAAATGTAGAGCGGCCGAATTGAAATCTAAAATGTAAATTGCCCCAAAAAATAACGATTGATGCTACAGATTGGATTAATAAGGGAAGGAAAGATACCGCAGGATAACCGGGTTGCACTTACACCGGCACAATGTAAATGGCTGCACAAGAATTTTACAGACATTAAAGTAGTAGCGCAGCATTCGCCAAGCCGTTGCTACTCAGATATTGAATACGAAAGGGCAGGAGTGGAAGTTTTGGAAGACCTAAGCGCCTGTAACTTGTTACTCGGTATTAAAGAAGTACCGGTTGATATGCTGCTTGCCGAAAAATCATATATGTTCTTTTCTCACACTAAAAAGCTTCAACCCAGTAATCAAAAATTATTCAAAGCAATTATCGATAAAAAAATAACGCTGATTGATTACGAATGTCTGGAACATGATGACGGAACCCGAATTATTGGTTTTGGTTTTTTTGCCGGCATTGTTGGTGCACATAATGGCATGATGGCCTATGGTAACCGTACCGGTGCATTCACATTGCAGCGGGTTGGTTCGGTAAATAGTTTTCAAAAACTGGTACATACTTATTTTGGGTTAAAACTACCCAATATTAAAATTGCCGTTACGGGCACTGGGCGTGTGGCACATGGTGTGCTCGAGATTATGAACCTGATGGGCATACATGAAGTAGAGCCGGATGAATATGTAGAAACTGAATTTACATACCCGGTTTATGTGCATTTAAAAGGCACTAATCTGTATGGTCATAAAGAAACCGGTAAATACAACCGCAATGATTTTCATGCTAATCCTCAAAACTATAACTGTCGGTTTACCGAGTATATTTCAAATACCGATATTTTGATAAACGGTATTTACTGGGAGAAAAATATACCACGCCTGTTTGAATTGGAAGATATTAAGAAAGACGATTTTAGAATACAAACCATTGCAGATATTACCGATGATTTTAACGGTTCGGTACCCTGTAATATGGGCGATAGCACTATTGCAGACCCGGTTTACGGCGTAGACAAAACCAGCTTTGAAAAAACGGCTCCATATCTACCAAACTCAGTAGATATTATGGCTGTGGGCAATTTACCCAATGAATTAGCTAGAGATGCAAGCCGTTATTTTGGTGAGCAGCTTATAAAATATGTGCTGGATGATATTCGTGTTGGCGGCAGTAAACTCATTAACAGAGCTACCATGGTCGACGCTGGTAAATTGAATGAGCCCTATCTCTACATGAAAGAATATGCAGGTATTTAGCTACAGAAAAAGATAATAGTCTTTGAGTAATGCTGCGAACTCAGGGGTGTAATTTTGTTCGGTATCCCTTATAAATATTTAGCTGTTTGCTGTCTCAGCACTTGTGCGACTTAAAAATAAGATGCCCCTAAAATATTTATGTTTTAAAGTTTGTTTTACAAGAATTTTTTGTTCGGGATATAAACCAGAGCGTTCAGCTTCTGCAATAAAGCTATTAGCCCGGTGAAAGGGGAGTAGTACTGCAAATATTCCTTTTGGGGAAAGCTGGGCAGCTGCATACTGGATTAGTTGCTCAAGCCTTAATGTAGTATCATGTTTAGCATCATTTTTTGCGCCGTCAGCCGATTGCAAATCATCTTCAAAAAAAGGCGGGTTGGAAATGATGCAGTCATATTTTTTACCGGGGCTAAAGGTTAATATATCTTCGTTAATAACACTTATGCTGTTGGCCCAGGGGGAAGCAGAAATATTCTCCATAGCCTGCCCGGCTGCATCTTTGTTAATTTCAACTGCATCAATATTGGCTTCGTTGTTTTTTTGTGCCAACATAAGCGATAGTAAACCTGTGCCAGTTCCAATATCAAGGCAATTGGTTTTAGCCATCTTGTAATTGGCGGCTATAGCTCCAAACAAACAAGCATCTGTACACACTTTCATGGCGCATTTATCCTGATGAATAGTAAACTGTTTAAACTTAAAATACGAATTTGCCATATTAACTACCCGCAGACAACGCAGTATGCGCAGATGCAATTATTTTGGATGCTGATAACGTATT
The DNA here is from genome assembly GCA_037969645.1 of Ferruginibacter sp. Classification (GTDB taxonomy): domain Bacteria; phylum Bacteroidota; class Bacteroidia; order Chitinophagales; family Chitinophagaceae; genus Ferruginibacter. Next base: position 2,563 of record JBBKXU010000199.1, read on the forward strand.
AATAAACCTGTTTATTGTAAATATTTATATATAAACTTACCAGGTGGCTCTTGCAGAAGGGCTAATATTTAGCTCAGTAAAATCTTTCTCTAAATATTTATAGTACGCTGTAATGGCAATCATAGCAGCGTTATCTGTACAGTATTCAAATGCAGGAATAAAGGTATTCCAGTTTTCGTTTTGTCCCAAGGTAATAAAATCTTTCCGTAATCCGCTATTTGCACTAACGCCACCGGCCAGACAGATATCTTTTATACCAGTTTCTGCTACTGCTTTTTTTATTTTATTAAGCAAGATGCTTACAATCCGGTGCTGTACAGATGCACAGATATCATCCATGTTTTCGGTAATAAATTTTTGTCTTGTGGGCTCATCGGCTAAAAACTCTTCTTTAAACAAATTACTTGCACCAGCGTTCTTTAAAAAATATAGAATAGAAGTTTTTAATCCGGAAAAGCTAAAATTTAAACCAGCTATCTGTGGTTCGGGAAATTTAAAACGTTTGGGATCACCGTTAGCAGCGTGTTTATCTACCAGTGGTCCGCCGGGATAAGGCAGTCCAAGCATTTTGGCAGTTTTATCAAAAGCTTCTCCGGCAGCATCATCAATGGTTTCGCCAATAACCTGTAATTGTGTGGGGCTGTCGCAACGCACAATTTGCGTATGTCCGCCGCTTACGGTAAGGCATAAAAAAGGGAAAGCAGGTTTTTTATCGGGAATAAGATTCGCCAGTACATGCGCCTGCATATGATGCACAGCAATCAGCGGTTTATCTAATGCCAATGCCAGTGATTTTGCAAACTGTGTACCTACAAGCAAAGAGCCAATGAGGCCCGGGGCCTGTGTAAAAGCTATTGCATCAATAGCCGAAATATCGCAATTGGCTTTTTGTAATGCAATATCAACTACGGGCACAATGTTTTGCATATGGGCACGGCTGGCCAGTTCGGGCACTACGCCGCCAAACTGCTCATGTACAGTTTGATTGGCGATGTTATTCGATAAAATTTTTCCATCAAGACAAACCGATGCCGATGTTTCGTCGCAGGAAGATTCTATGGCTAAAATGCAAATACTCATTGATGTAAAATTCTGAAATGTTCCGCAAAGGTATGAAGTACAAGAGTGCGACGCCAATGAAGTTTAATAATGGGTTATTGCTGGGCTAAAAAAAATAAAGTAGGATTTATTTTCCCCTTATTGCCGCCACAGGATCCATTTTAGCAGCCTGTGCCGCCGGGATAATACCAGCAAGGATACCTACCGTAATACAAATAATTATGGTTGTAATCAGCATAGGCGTTGAAACATAAACCGGGAAATTTAATGGCCCCGATAAAATTAATGTAAGGATATAAACAAAAAATAACCCAATGGCACCACCAATAATGCAGAGCATGGCCGCTTCCATCAGAAATTCAAAAAGTATGCTGCTCTTTTTTGCGCCAATGGCTTTTTTTAAACCAATAACACTTGTTCTTTCTCTAACAGTTACAAACATAATATTGGCAATACCAAACATGCCAACCACAAGGCTGATACCGCCGATAATGGAGCCCACCACGTTTATCATTACAAACGATTGCGAAATGGCTTTGCTGAACGCTTCCACACTGTTTAGCGAAAAATTATCTTCCTGTGTGGGGCTGAGCCTTCTTATCTGGCGCATGATGCCTTTAAGTTCATCGGTTAAAGCAGTGGCAGTAACGCCTTCCTTGCCTTTAGCAATCAATATCGGGTTCGAATTGGTTTCGTCAAATATGGTTTTACAGAATTTGTATGGCAGCATTACGCAGTTATCATAATCCCAGCCAATAAAATTCTTTCCTTCTTTTTTAATAACACCAACAACGGTTACTTTTTTTCCTTTTATATCTATTTGTTTACCTATTGCCCGATCACTGTTGCCAAATAGCTGCTCGGCATTGGTATAACCAAGCAGGCAAATATTGCTGCCTGCGTTAAACTCGCTGGGCGAAAAAAATCGGCCACGATCAAAATCCAGCGGTTGAATTATCATTTGTGCCTCAATAATACCGTAAACACTTACACTCTGCAGTAAATCATCTTTATGAGAAATACTTGAACCTGTCTGCATTAAAAACGAAATATCATCCAGCAACACCGCACGTTGCTTTACCATGGCTGCTTCTTCGTACTTGGCAACTGGCCTTGCTCTGAACTTCCATATCGGTTGATCTGGGCCACCGCTGTAATCCCATCTATCTATATAGATGGTATTGCTGCCCAGACTTTTTACTTCGTCCTGGATATTGCGTTCGAGGCTGTTAACAGTGGCCAATACGCCAATAATACAAAATATGCCAAACGCAACTCCCGTAAGACTGAGGGCAGTACGCAGTTTGTTAACCCTTAACTCCTGAAAAGTTAATTTTAATGAATTGCGGATGATGTTAAGCGATTTACGCATGTTCCAAAATTACGGGAAGCAGGTTAATTCTAAGGTCAAAATGTATGAATGGTTCTTTCTTGTTCAAAGCTTACCTTTGCCGCTTAAAAAAACAGCTATTAGCTGTTAGTCTAGGCTTCCTGCTAAAAGCTAACTGCTAAAAGCTTACAGCTTTCTTTAATGAAGTATATAAACGAAATAAACAAACGCAAAACCTTTGCTATCATCTCTCACCCCGATGCTGGTAAAACAACGCTTACAGAGAAGTTCCTGTTATTTGGCGGTGCCATACAAACGGCCGGTGCCGTAAAAAGCAATAAGATAAAAAAGCACGCTACCAGCGATTTTATGGAAATTGAGCGTCAGCGTGGTATTAGTGTGGCAACAAGTGTAATGACTTTTGAATATGACGGCCACCTGATTAATTTATTAGATACACCAGGCCACAGGGACTTTGCAGAAGATACTTTTCGTACACTGACAGCAGTTGACAGTGTGGTTCTGGTAATTGATAGTGTGAACGGGGTAGAGGCTCAAACACGCCGCCTAATGGAAGTTATAGCCATGCGTAAAACACCAGTAATTGTATTTGTTAATAAAATGGACAGGGATGGTAAGAATCGCTTTGAGCTGCTTGAGGAAATTGAAAATGAACTTAAGATTCAGCTGCACCCAATGACCATCCCCATAAACAGCGGCAAGGATTTTAAAGGGGTATATGATTTGCATGAGAAAAGTCTGGTGCTGTTTACCGCAGGTACCAAGGCTAATGATGAAGATGTACTGGAAATTAAAGATCTCAACGACCCAATACTGGATAAAAAAATAGGAGAAAAGGATGCTGCTGTTTTACGGGAAGATGTAGAACTGATTGACGGCGTATATGGCGAATTGAATGATGAAGATTACCTGAGCGGCAATATTGCTCCCGTATTTTTTGGCAGTGCGGTAAATAATTTTGGCGTAAAAGAGATGCTCGATACTTTTATCCGTATTGCACCAACACCAAGACCAAGGCATACAACTACCAGAGATATTAAACCCGAAGAAGAAAAATTCAGCGGTTTTATTTTTAAAATTCATGCCAATCTTGATCCCAAGCACCGTGACAGAATTGCTTTTTTACGGGTTTGCAGCGGCAGGTTCGAACGCAGTACTAATTACCACCATGTGCGTATGGATAAGGATATAAAGTTCAATAATCCGTACAGCTTTTTGGCCCGGCAAAAGGAAGTGATTGAAGATGCTTATCCTGGCGATGTGGTGGGTTTATTTGACACCGGCAACTTTAAAATTGGCGATACGTTGACCGAAGGAGAGGATTTTTTCTTTACGGGAATACCCAGTTTTTCACCTGAGATTTTTAAAGAGGTGATCAATAAAGACCCTATGAAAACCAAGCAGTTAGAGAAAGGATTGAGCCAATTAACTGATGAAGGTGTAGCCCAATTATTCACCCAGTTTGGCGGAAACAAGAAAATTATCGGCTGTGTGGGAGAACTGCAGTTTGAAGTTATACAATACCGCCTCTTGCAGGAGTACGGGGCATCGGTACAAATGAATAACCTGCCCTTTTTTAAGGCTTGCTGGCTAACCAGTAAAGACCCCAAAAAGCTTGACGATTTTGTAAAATACAAGCAGGCAAATATTGCTTTGGATAAGGATGACCACCTGGTTTATCTGGCGCAAAGCGAATGGTTTTTAAACACCGAGATTCAGAATAATCCTGATATTCAATTTCATTTTACGAGTGAGATACATAAGTAGGTTTATTCTCTCAGTTTAAAAGATACTGTACCGTTAGTTTTTTCCGTACTGCTTATATTCACTTCATATCTTTTCTTTCCGTCGTAAATCACCATTAATGCGGTGTTTGGCGGTATACTGCCCAGATTTTCGGCATACATTACCAATTCGTTTCGGCTATTGCCGGGAGCTATTTTTATATAAAAGGTTACTGGTTTTTCTGTAAGCAATTGATGGGTGGTCAATATTTTATCATTATAAATCAACGTGATACTGTCCCCGTCTACTATACCATTATCATACAGCGTTACAGAAATAGAATCGTTATCAACCGTTAGCTCTCTTACCAGTTCATTGTTTCTTTTTTCCAGTATGGGTTGCTTTTCCGGAACCAAGTTAACTTCTGGCTCTTTTAGTTTTTCCGTTTCGTTGCAAAGCGCAAATATTTCCTCGGCATGTAATGCTCTGTTATAAATTCTAACGTCATCCAGGTCACCATTCATCCAAAACGGAAAAAACGGGTCATCCGATTTTCCGAAAAACAGATCTTCGTCATTTGTGAAGGTTTCCGGAAAAGTTACTTCATATTTCAATTTGCAATCAACATAAAGCTTTGCGTTTTTTCCATCATTGGTATAAAGTACGTTGTACCATTGGCCTTTCTTGATAAAATCTCCGCCATAGGGCGCAAGCACAGTGCCCGTACCACGAAAATTCTGATGCAGTGTATCGCAGATGCCTCCATCACAGCCTTTACCATTACTAAACAGCGCATCATCAAAACGCAGGGCATAATTACCGGGATTATAGTTTCCACCACCTTTGCTGATGATTTGACTGGCATGACATATATCGTAATAGAAGCCCGTTGGCCTAACCCAAACCGATAGCGTAATTTCATTACTAAAATTTAACGATGGTTTGTTTGGAATACGCATGTATTGGTACACGCCATTAAAATGAAAGGCACTGTTTGGGTTGCCAAACCTATCGGATGTGATAGAGGCATTGTTAAAAACGGGGTTATTGTTGTTGCCGCTATGGTCATTTGCATTACCGTTAAAAGGGTAGTAAGCTTGCAAACCCTTATCCAAATTAACCTGTGCGGCACAAATCTGAGAGATGAGCAAGAAACAACCTAAAAATATTTTCATACTAGAACCTGATGTTAATTTGATAAAATTAAGCATCTTATGTTACATGAGTTTTTTATTGAGGCAACTGGTTTGTTAATTTCTTATCTTATCAGAATAAAATTGCCTTTTTGTTCTTCCAGGCCGCACAAAGTTTGGGCTTGTATCATATAAACATAAGTGCCCGCCAGTGCAGGTTTGCCTTTATAAGTACCATCCCAACAGGAACCGGTATATGTTGTTGAAAAAATCTGTTCGCCGTATCTGTTAAAGATCATGAATTTTAGATTTTGAACATACATCCAGCTTTTTAAACCATAGCAGTCATTTTTACCATCGCCGTTTGGTGTAAAAGCATTGGGCATATACCGTGCAAGGCTAGCTGTGTTTTTAATCAGAACAGTAACGCTGTCAGTATTTGAGCAACCTGTTGCATCTGTTACCCGTACCGTATACTTTTGATCGGTTACAGGCTTTGCAATTGGATTGGGAATTGTGATGCTGTTTAAACCTGTTGATGGTGACCATAAATAGGTATTGCCGCCGGATGCAGTTAGTGTTGCAGTACGAAAAGCACAATCAATATCGTTTGATTTACGGGCATTTATTACAGGTGCAGGGATAACAGTTAGCAAAGTGGTAAACAAACTATCAAAGCCACATTGGTTATCAGTTACTAATAAGTTGTATAAAGTTGTTGATGGCGGATTAGCCCAGGGGGTCATGCTGGTACTGCTGGACAAGTAAGCAGCAGGGCTCCACAAATAACTTACCCTCGTACCATTGTTTCCATCTAACTGAATTGATTCTTTTTGGCAAATTGTAAAAGCCGGGGGTTGTTTAAAAGAAGCCGGTGAACTGATTACAATTTCTACCACGTCAGTATTTCTACATCCATTTGCATCGGTTCCGGTAACGGTATATGTTTGCCCGGTTGTGCCCGAAAAAACAGGGTTGGCGATGGAAGGATTACTTAACCCTGCAGCGGGAGACCAGGAATACATTTGTGCACCTGTAGTAGTCAAAACAATATTTGAATTGATACAGATTGTTGTATCAGGAATTGTTTGTACAACTGGTAAAGGATTTACAGTTACATCAACACTATCGATGGCAGTACAGCCCGCTGCTGATGTACCTGTTACATAAACCCGACGAGAAAAATTATCGATATAATTGGGATTAGAGATTGTGGGATTGCTTACATAAACTGCCGGATTCCATTGATAGCTTACCGCATTGGAATTGGTAGTAAGTACAAGTGGCGAAAACCTGCAAATAGCGGTGTCGTTAATCGTATTTACCAGCGGAAGTGCGTTAATATAAACTGTAACCGAATCAATAGAAGTACATGCCGAAGCTCCGGTAACTGATAGATAAAAAGTAGTAGTATTGCTGATTGTAGCAACAGGATTTTGAATGTTCGGATTATTTAACGGTCCCGCAGGTGACCATAAATAAGGTCCGCCAACAGCAGTGCCATTTAACATTACCGAAACCGTTCCATTGGTACAGATAGAAGTATCACTGCCGGCATTTGCATTTGTCCCCGGCAAAGCATTAACATCTATGGAAATGCTGTCCATACAGCCATTAATATCGGTAACAATCAATTTTACTGCATACGTACCAGCTACGGTGTAGGCATGAGAAGTGTTTTGTGAATTGGCCGTACCGCCATCGCCAAAATACCATTGCCAGCTTGCAATTGGGTTGCTTTTTATGTATGCCAGTCCTTTAAAATCAAATCCATTACAATCTACAATGCTGTCTTTTATTCGAACAGAGTCAATGTTTTTTTGAAAGAGACCGCCATTAGCGGGTAAAATCAGGTTGAACAGATTTTGTCCTGCGGCGCCGGGAGTTGCTCCCCATGGATTACTTGCATAGCCTGTACAAACACCGTTTGAGCCGCCACTATTTATAACAGTTGTATTGGCTGGTATAGCAGGATTACTCAGCCAAATTGTGCCACCTGCACCTCCACCACCTGGGCCAAGTTTAGCAAATCCACTGGCCGTCATATCGCCACCTTTGCCGCCTTTTGCCTCAATGTATGGGTTAAGCAGATAGGTATTAATTTTTAATAAGATGGTTCCTGCAGCACCGCCGCCGCCCATGCCTTCATGGCAGCCCGAGCTGGTTTGGCCACATTCGGGTGCATTTGCGCCATTTGCCTTTATTTTTTTCAAGTCGGTAAGTACTCTGTCGGCCGAAATAATGATGATACCTCCGCCATTTCCGCCTTTTGACTGAAAGCCCTCCGGATTGTTGGAATGTCCGGCGCCGCCGCCACCGCCCATAAATATTTTGTTGGCAGCATTTGAGTAAGGCAGTGCCTTTCCACCAATTCCCCTGTTATCAAACGGTACAGTTGTATTACAGGGCGAACCTTCAAACTGGTAACCGCCAAACCCACCTGCTGCAATATTTCCACCACCTGCACCACCTGAATTATGTGAATTACCACCGCCACCGCCATTTGCCAATGCTCCTTTTCCAAAAGATCGGGCCGATGAAACTGTAGCAATTCCTTCTCCTTTTTCCGAAGCTAAATCAGGATTAACCGGATAGTAGAATTGGTTTTCGTTGCAATTAAATGCACCAGGAACGGTAAAGGGATCATTACCACCTTTAAAACCTTTACCGCTAACATCGATTGCTTCAACAATTGAAAGTGAGTTTATAACGTTCAATACCAAAACACCTCCTTTGCTACCATCCCATGGCAAACAGGTTAAGGTATCGGTAGCTGTAAAACTGTTGTAATAAGGCACCCTTATTAATTGCACTTTTCCTACAGG
>JBBKXU010000200.1:0-4892 GCA_037969645.1 Ferruginibacter sp.
GAGCATAAACATTGTAAACAGTGATAAAAATCTTCTCATGTGCATTTAATTAAGTTTAATGATGTGTAAAAATAAGGATAATTTCTTAACGTCAAAATATTGTTAAAATAAATTTCCCCAGTTTAGTCCTCTTTATTAAGACAACGGCTGATATTAAAAAGCTGCATTAAAAACTTATTTTGTTAAAATTTATACATGGCTTGCAGCTTTATTTCGCTTTTAGCAGGTCCTTTTATTTCATCTAATCCGCTACCAATAAGGGTTCTGTCTCTATAAATGGTTTGTGCCCATTTGAGCCAAAAACTTAGTTTTTTGTTCAGGTCATAGTTTATATTAATATAATATCTATAGCCCTTATCGTAAAAAACAGGTATAGAAAAACTGTATAAAACATCATTTTCATAGGCGTATAAACGGCTATTATACCCATCAGTTTCAAAATATTGTAGTCTGACACTGCCCGAATAAGACTTTAGCATTGGTTTATATATGAAGTCGAAATAGGTCAAAAACCCTTGTTCTTCGGAAATCCCGTTTTTGTCGAACCAAACTATTTCAGTTCGGTTGCGGAGACTAACAGCAGCATTAATCTTATAACTCACCTGTGTACGCCAGTTTTTTTTGGGTTGCTGCACAACCGGCGATAAAGTAAGCAGATCGGGATTTACATTGATTGCTTTAGACTCGGCATGATACCTGGTATACATCTCCAGTTGTTTATTGGGCTTGTAATTTATCTGCACTAAATAATCGGCGCCGGTTGAAGGTGCATCTACCCGGTAACGTAACCAGGGGAATTTATAGAAGTCGGCATAGGCATCTATACGCCAGAAATTGTTGGGCCGTACAGATATACCTGCGTAAAATCCCTTTTCATTATTGGGGTAGGTACTTTCGGTAAAGGCTGATGTATACAGGGATTGGTATGATTTTGAAATGTTACGATACAATAAACTTAGATCAACTTTTGATGAAGCACTGATGATTAATCCATTAATAAATGCTTTGTTGAAACCTGATGTAAATGCCGCTTCTCCAAAAAAGTGAAGGTTCTTAAAAGTATAGCTGTAATCAAAACTATAATTACCAAAACTGCTGCCCGTTAAAGCATACTTATTATAAGGATCGGCAGCTTTTACCAAGGGCAGTTTAAATTTATAATGAATACCATTTATGCCCAGGTGAAGTCTTTTATATTGGTAAGAAAAGTTACCGCCAAATGCCAGCTGGCGTTGAATGCCTTTGTCTGCCACTTCGCTTTTGGTGCGGTGGTAGCCTGATGTTTGCAGAGAAGAAACAAAGTCGTCCTGTGTTTGAGACGTGTCGGCAACAAAATTGGCATCAATATTCTTATAAGAACCAAAGAGCGTAAGCTGCCAGTTATTCTTTGCCAGCGTTATACCAACACCCCGGTGAAAATTAATTTCCCCGGCCGAATTGTAAGGCCTTATCACTTCTGCTTCTCTTTTAATATTTACAACATCAACGCTTTTTTTAAATGCAAGGCTCTGCCATTGCGTTAATCCCTGGCCCAGATTTACGGTAAAATCGCCAATAGCCAAAGATTTGATAACGCCGATTTTACGGGCATAAATATGAGCCGAATAAAAGTCGAAGCCCTGCTTTTGTTTTCCTTTAAAAAACTGTTCACCTGCATCCTTCTCTGCTACTATACCGTACTGAAAAAGATTCTTAAAAGTATACTTATACCTGACCAATAATTTTTGCGGAGAGCCCGGATAAAAATTTGTTGCTGTTGCGGGGTCGAGCAAATATCCTTTTGAACGTTCGGGCACCTGCGACACCCGCAACAGTATGCTGCGATCGCCATTACGCAGCCGGCTGCCGATAGTAGCGGTAGCAGAAATCTGCATGCTAACGCTTATGTATGGCCTTATTTTTTGAATACTGGCCAGATCCCAACCGGGCACAGCCTGCAGCTCATACAAGTCAACTAACTTACCTACCAGATTTCGGTATAAAATAAAATTTTGAATTTGAATGGGAGTAAGAATCCGCAATTGACTCAAGTCAGCTGCTTCGGCCATGTTCAGGTTTATAGGATTTTTTATAAACTGCACCATTTGCTGCAGGTAAGAGTCATCTTCGGTTTCCAGGTCCTCGTTATTCTCAGTGATATTTTCAAGCTGCTGCTCTGTATTTGGTGTAACCGGTTCCGTTACCTGTGCACATACATGTAACGATATACATAAAATAATAAAAATCAGATACAGAATTTTCATTCAGTCTTTGATTTAAAATTCATGATCAATAAGATACCCGGCGAAAAACCGAGTTGCGGATGATAGCTTGTTGCTATGTCCAGCCGCAGCATCTTCCAGCCAACGCCTGCACCAATATAAGCTGTTGATGATTCACTGATAAAACCGGCTTTGGCAAAAAACTGTTTAGCAAACCCATACTGCAGACCCGCAATAACATTAACTGCTTTATTTTCCTCTTTAATAATTTCGCTGCTGATAAACAGTTTATCAGATACATCGTAGCCCAAACCAACTTTATAGGCAGATGCTAATTTTTCCTGATTGTTCTTTCCTAGTTTTCCACCAACCGGGTTATAGACATGAACGCCAGCGTTTAATTTATCGGTAAGGTGCAACATGGCGCCAATTTCAAAATTTATAGCCGATGCGTTGCCATAAGATGGAATGCGGTAACCATAATAATTAAATTGAACGCCAATATCAACCAGCTTTCCCAGCGTTCGGGCATAGGCAAGGCCAATTTTGTTTTTATTAAAATTTTTAAAGCCTGCGTAGTTCATCTGAATACCAAAATTTCCCAATCGTGTTGGTAGCGATGCTCCTAAGGTGTAAGCACTTGTTTCGCTGAGCATGAACCTTCTTTCGCCAAAAACGCCTACACCTGCACTTTTTACCTGCGCAAGCGCAGCCTGGTTTCCTGTAAATGAAAGCGGGTCGTTTTGTTGTACGCTGTAAGCCGATAAACTTATATATGGCTGCGCAAGCGTGTAACGAAGTGATTGTGAAAAAGCAGAATTTATCGCAAAACTAAGTAACAGTAATAATAAAAATCTTGTTTTCATATTGATTACAGTTAAATATATCTAATAACAAGATAATGAATAGTTCACTAAAAGCAATTAATTAGTAGTGCTTCAATTTAAAACTCTTATTTGCGATTATACCGTCTGTTTGTCCCGATAGCTACCGGGATATGGCAGATGGATTTGCTTAATGTAGCCCCGGTTTCCACAAGCTCAACCTGACAACTTTTCAAACTGGTTACAACCTAATTACTCCTAAATCAAAATTCAGCAAATAGTTGTTTACTTTTGCGCCATGCAAATTTTAGATGGAAAAATTGTTTCTGCGGCCGTTAAGGAAAAAGTAAAAGAAAAAACCAGGCTTTTCAAAAGTGAAGGTGGTAAAACTCCACACCTGGCAGCAATATTGGTTGGTACTGATGGGGCAAGCGAAACCTATGTAGCCAGCAAGGTTAAAAACTGCGAAGAAGTTGGATTTAAAAGCAGCTTGATACGTTTTGATGAAAGTACAACAGAAGCGGAATTGATTAAAGCTATTGAAAAACTGAACAGCGATGATGATGTGGATGGCATATTGGTTCAACTGCCACTGCCCAAACAGATTGATGAGGAAAAGATAATCAGTATCATTAATCCCGATAAAGATGTGGACGGTTTTCATCCGGTGAGTATTGGTAAAATGGTGCAGGGTTTACCAACTTTTATTCCTGCGACTCCTTATGGAATATTACTGATGCTCGAACATTATAAAATTGAAACCAGTGGCAAACATGCAGTGATTATTGGAAGGAGTAATATTGTTGGCCGCCCCATCAGTATCCTGCTAAGCAGGAACATTTACCCCGGAAACTGCACAGTAACGGTTTGTCATAGCCGTACAAGTAATTTAAAAGAAATTTGTTTACAGGCTGATATCATTGTTGCTGCTTTAGGCATTCCTGAATTTTTAAAATCCGATATGGTAAAAGAAAATGCGTTAGTGGTAGATGTTGGTATAACAAGGGTTAAAGACGACTCAAAAAAATCCGGCTTTGCTTTAAAAGGCGATGTTGACTTTGTGAATGTGGCCCCAAAATGCAGTTACATTACGCCTGTGCCTGGTGGCGTAGGATTAATGACCATTGCGGCTCTGCTGATGAATACACTTACAGCAGCTGAATTAAAAATTAAAAATTAAAAATTGGCAATCTCCGAATCACAGCTTTCTGCAAAACACACTTTACCTGTAATGGAACATTTTTACACTTTACAGGGCGAAGGCTATCACCAAGGCAGAGCCGCTTATTTTATACGGCTTGGCGGATGTGATGTAGGTTGTGTTTGGTGCGATGTAAAAGACAGTTGGGATGCATCAAAACATCCGCAATTTAATATTGAAGACTTACTATTGAATATTGAAAAGACACCTGCAAAGCTGGTAGTAATTACTGGCGGAGAGCCGTTGATGCATAACTTAGATGAGCTTACTACTGCATTACAATCAAAGGGTTTTGAAACCAATATTGAAACTTCGGGCGCTCATCCCTTGAGTGGCAGTTGGGATTGGATATGCTTCTCTCCTAAAAAATTTAAAGAACCATTACCCGCAATACTGCCGCTTGCCCACGAATTGAAAGTTGTTGTATTTAATAAATCAGATTTTGCCTGGGCCGAAAAATATGCCGCTTTGGTTTCGCCAGCTTGTAAACTTTACCTGCAGCCAGAGTGGGATAAAGCTCCAGTAATTACCCCACTGATCATTGACTATATCAAACAAAACCCGCAGTGGGAATTATCGCTTCAGATACATAAGTATATTAATGTGCCATAAATAAAATGTTATAATTCTGCCGTAAGAATAAAATAACCTTTCATTCGTTTTATC
>JBBKXU010000201.1:0-12406 GCA_037969645.1 Ferruginibacter sp.
ACTTGAATTCGACACCTTTTTCTGAACCATAATCGTGTTTGGACCAAGGATATCAGCTCCTTCTCCGAATTCATTCACTTTAATCAAATAGTGAATAGATGTGATAAGGAAAGTAATTCCCATAAAAGCACCAATCATCGCGATGACGAGTTGCTTCCTGTCTTGATTTTTGAAAAGCAGTTTGTTTTAATGGCATTAAATCTCCGGGTTTAATATTGTTTTTTAAAAACGAAAATGTTTCAAAAATTTTTAACGCTTGTTTTCTGTCGGATTGCGATAACCTCACATTTCTGCTGCTCATAGCCAGCCCGTCAGTTTCTCTTAGGGTAGGGCAGATGATGATATTTGTATTCAGGAGCTTTAGTTCTATCAGCTTTTTTATGACCATGCATTGCTGGTAATCTTTTTGGCCAAGGTATAATTCATCGGCCGGTATTATGTTAAGCAGGCGCTGTACCACCAGGCAAACGCCTTGAAAATGGCCAGGTCTGTATTTGCCTTCCAATACAGTTTCCAGGTAGCCCAAATCATATTTTTCAGCATTTTTAGTACCATCTGGATACATTTCAGAAACGGATGGAAGGAACAGCACATCGCATCCGGCTTTTTCCAATGCATCAATATCTTTTTCGATGCTGATAGGATAATTATTAAAATCTGCAGCATCGTTAAACTGTGCCGGGTTTACAAAAATGCTCGAGACAGAAATAGCGTCCGATTTTTTTGAGGCATGGATTAAAGAAATATGTCCGTCATGCAATGCGCCCATAGTAGGCACAAAGCCGATTGGCTTCTTTTGGTCTTTAATTTTTAAAAGGTGTGCTGTTATATCTGCAGCTTTCTTAAATAATATCATATTGTGGTTAATTACACTTCAAATGCTTGTGGTATCTTATTTTCCCGAATAAATATCGTACTTTTGCACTCCATTGCGAACATATTACAGCAACAAACAAAGTGTAAATGAGTACAAAGAAAAGAATTTTATTTATTGCAAATGAAATGTCGCCATATCTGGAACTTACAGATTTTGCAGAAATTGTGAACAAACTTGCAGTATTATCGAATGACAGTGGAATGGAAGTACGTTGTATTATGCCACGATTTGGTGTAATTAACGAAAGAAGGCACCGTTTACATGAAGTAGTTCGCCTTTCGGGCATCAATGTTACTATTGATAATGATGATTATCCTTTAATCATTAAAGTTGCTTCTTTACCTAATGCCAGACTGCAGATTTACTTTTTAGATAATGATGATTATTTTAAAAGAAAATCAATCTTTAATGATGAAAAAGAAAACTGGTTTGATGATAACGGGTTAAGAACTGTTTTGTTTTGTAAAGGAGCACTGGAGACGGTTAAGAAATTTGGATGGCCGCCCGATATTATCCATTGCAGCGGTTGGATGACCGGCCTTATCCCTATGTTTATAAGAAATGCCTATAAAAAAGAACCTGTTTTCAGTAACAGTAAAATAGTTTATACTATTGGCCAAACCACTTTTAAAGAAAAACTCGAAAAGGATTTTCTTAAAATGGCGACCATTAATGACTATGTAACCAAGAAAGAACTGGAACCTTTTAAGGATATCAACAATGTAGCCATGTTCAATGGCGGAGCAAGTTTTGCCGATGCCATTACATTTGGCGCCGAAAAGGTGGATAAAAAGCTGGTTGACCAGTTTTCGAAGGTTAAAGGCAAAAAAATACTGAAGTATAATGAAGAAAGTGATTTAACAGACTATTTGCAATTGTATTCCGACCTTGCAAAGTAGAAAATTGAACCGCATTTCATAAAAAATATATTTGTGCAAAAACGAATTCTACCCATAGCTATTGTTGCTATTACCTTAATCTCTTTTATTGGCTGGAACTGTACCAAACTGGATACCACAACTATTGGTGCCGACCTGTTACCTGCAGTAGATAATGTAAATACATTTGATACCATCCTGACCATAAACTCTGCCCAGGGGTTTTTTAATGATTCCACTTATATAGGTAAGTACGACGACTATACCGTTGGTTCAATAAGTAACGATCCATTATTTGGCCAGACTACTGCAAATGTTTACATGCAGCTAAAGCCTCCTTTTTACCCTTATTATTTCGGCAGTCCTGGCGATACCATAACAGGCCCCGGCCTTGGTATAGACTCGGTTGTATTGTGTTTAAAGTTCCGTGGCTTTTGGGGCGACAGCCTTATTCCAGTTCACCTGGAAGTGAGGGAAGTAAATGATCGGCGGTTTGGTATAGATTCTGTTTTAGTTGAAAACAGAACAGCGTACAAACCGACTGTGGCGGGGGCTATTTTGGGATCTGCCAATATAGATGTACGTACACTTGGCAATGTAATTAAATTCAATAATGGGCGTGATTCTGTAACCAATCAAATTCGTATTAAGCTTAGCTCGGCCTGGGCTGCGCAGCTTTTTGGCCGCGATAGCACGGCGGCGAATTTTGGTAATAATGCCTATAATAACGACTCTATATACAGGAGTTTATACAGTGGAATAGCCGTAATTGCAGGCGGAGGTGGTAATGGATTGATATATACCAGCCTTTCCGATACAGCTACAAAGCTTGAAATTCACTACAAGCGAAAGAATTTTGGAAAAGTGGACTCTATTTATTCCTCTTTCAGACTAAATCCTTCTTTTAGTCCTTTAGTAGCAAATGCTCCGGTTTCAAATACAAGCAATTATATTAAGCGTGACAGGACAGGATATCCGATAAACAACCCAACGGCTGCAGTGCATTATCTGCAAACATCACCAGGCACGTTTGTAAATGTTAATATTCCGGGACTGCCAGGTTTTCCAAATGGCATTATTCACCGTGCAGAAATTATTTTGGAGCAATTAACTCCGCTTGATCCACTTGATGATAAATTGCTTGGTCCTAATTTTCTCTACCTCGATTTAAGAGATTCTACCGCCGCTGCAAAATGGAAACCTATTTATTTAGATTTGAATCCTGGGATGTTGTATTACCCCGACAATAATGGAATACCCTATATTGCCAACCCCATAGATTATCAATATTTTGGAGGGTTCAGGCGTAGTAAACTTGATAATTTTGGTAACACCATCAGGTATTATAATTTTAATGTTACCAGATATGTACAACAAATTGTAACTAAGAGAACTAACTCTTATGATATGCGGATATATGCGCCGTTTAATATTAACTACCCACAATACTCTGGTACTTTTATTCCATACAGCAACAATATTGCTATGGGAAGGATAAGAATTGGAGGTGGTGCGCATCCAACACACAATTTGCGGCTTAGGATCGTTTACTCAAAAATTAAATAGAAAAGTACTCAATAAACACAAGTCCCCTGAATTTTTCGGGGGACTTTGCTCATTAGCCCCTACAACCTTATCTTTGCAATCTTAAAAAAAATAATATGCCATATTTATTTACATCAGAGTCGGTAAGTGAAGGACATCCTGATAAAGTTGCTGATCAAATCAGCGATGCGTTAATTGACAATTTTTTAGCCTTTGACCCAACCAGCAAGGTAGCTTGTGAAACTTTGGTTACAACAGGGCAAGTGGTATTGGCTGGTGAAGTTAAAAGTAAGGCCTATCTTGATGTACAGGAAATTGCACGTGGTGTTATCCGTAAAATAGGATATACCAAAAGTGAGTACATGTTTGAAGCCAACTCATGTGGAATTTTATCAGCTATTCATGAACAGAGTGGCGATATTAATCAAGGTGTAGATCGTAAGAAAAAAGAAGAGCAAGGTGCTGGTGACCAAGGGATGATGTTTGGTTATGCAACCAACGAAACGGATAATTATATGCCACTGGCTTTAGATCTGGCACATTATATTTTAATTGAACTTGCTGCGGTACGTAGAGAGAACAAGGAAATTAAGTATCTGCGTCCGGATGCAAAGAGCCAGGTTACTTTGGAGTATGATGATAATAACAATCCTATTAGAATTGAAGCAATTGTAGTTTCAACGCAACATGATGATTTTGCAGCTGATGATAAAATGCTTGCAAAGATCAAGAAAGACATTATCAATATTGTGATACCAAGGGTAAAAGCAAAGTATCCTAAATACAATCATCTTTTCAATAACAAAATAAAGTACCACATTAACCCAACAGGTAAGTTTGTAATTGGCGGGCCTCATGGCGATACCGGTTTAACAGGCCGTAAAATTATTGTGGATACCTATGGTGGAAAGGGTGCTCATGGCGGTGGTGCATTCAGCGGTAAAGACCCTAGTAAGGTTGATAGGAGTGCGGCTTACGCAACACGTCATATTGCCAAGAATTTGGTTGCTGCCGGTCTTTGTACTGAGGTTTTGGTGCAGGTTTCTTACGCTATTGGTGTTGCACAGCCAACCAGTATTAACGTAGTTACTTATGGTACTGCCAAAGTAAATTTAACCGACGGGCAAATTGCTGATAAAGTTATGAAGATGTCTTGCTTTGATATGCGTCCTTATTTTATTGAGCAGCGCTTAAAACTACGTAACCCAATGTACAGCGAAACTGCTGCTTATGGTCATATGGGACGTAAGAATGAAATTGTTGAAAAAATATTTACTTCGCCTTATGGCAAGTCAATTAAAAAGAAAGTAGAATTATTTACCTGGGAGAAATTAGATGCGGTGAAAGAAGTGAAGAAGGTTTTTGGATTAAAGTAAAATAGTCAAACTTATATAAACCCTCTCCAACCAGAGAGGGTTTTTTATTTTTCACTCCTATACTAATCCATTAAATCCTCTTAATTCACCAAAACCTGTCTGCTGGCAGGCAGGTCCCCGTTCTTACAACATTAAAACATAAATTTGCAAAGTGAAAAATTTTAGACAACAACACCATCGTCCCAAAAAAAGCAGCTTAGTAATTGGCCGTAATGCAGTAATTGAAGCCATGCAAACCGGTAAACAACTGGAACGTATTTACCTGCAAACTACTGTTCATGGCGAAACTATTGATGAAATTAAAAGACTGGCCGAAAAAACACAAACGCCAATCAACAAAGTACCAGTTGAAAAACTCAACAACTTTAATGTAAGCAACCACGAAGGTTGTGTTGGCCTGATTGCCAAAGTGCAGTATCAGGATTTACAGGATGTGATTTCTTTTGTTGTTGAAAAAGGAGAAACACCATTGTTTTTAATTTTAGATGGAATAACTGATATCCGCAATATTGGCGGTATTGCCCGTAGTGCTTATTGTTTTGGCGTTAACGCCATTATCATTCCTGATAAAGGCGTTGGTGCATTGAATGAAGATGCTTTGCTGACTTCTGCTGGAGCTTTGGAAGAGATTGCTGTATGCCGTGTTAACAGCCTGATGAAAACTGTTGATGACCTGCACTTAAACGGCATTAAGGTTTATGCCAGCGAAATGAAAGCGGCTAAAAAAACTTACGAATGCAATTTTGCCGAACCCTGCGCCATAGTAATGGGAGGAGAGGAAAAAGGTATTTATCCTGCTTTATTAAAAATATGCGACGATAAATTTCAAATACCTATGACCGGCGATTTTGATTCGTTGAATGTATCGGTGGCCACGGGTATTATATTGTATGAAGTAATGAAACAGCGGTCAATATGAAATCTGAAATTTCTTTAGTTGAATGCCCCCGTGATGCTATGCAGGGCTGGCCGCATTTTATTCCTACCCAGAAAAAGATTGAATATATTAATGCTTTATTGAATGTTGGATTTGATACCATTGATTTTGGAAGTTTTGTTTCGCCGAAGGCAATACCGCAGATGGCTGATACTGGTGAAGTAATCAGGAATTTGGAATTGGGAGGCAGCAAATCAAAACTACTGGCAATAGTCGCTAATGAACGAGGAGCACTGAATGCGGTTGTATATGACGAAATTACTTACCTGGGTTTTCCTTTTTCAGTTTCCGAAACTTTTCAAAAAAGAAATACAAATTCGACTATTGCACAATCGCTGGGTAGGGTAGAAGAAATACAGAACCTGTGTATAAAAAATAAGAAAGAATTGGTTGTTTATATTTCCATGGGTTTTGGTAATCCTTATGGAGATGTTTACAGTGAAGAAATTGTTTTTGACTGGGTGAATAAGCTGGTGGCGATGGATATTAAGATTATTTCCGTGGCCGATACCGTTGGTGTTGCTACAAAAGAACAGGTTTATCAAATCACAAAGTACCTTGTTGATTCATTGCCCCAAACCGAGATTGGCGTTCACCTGCACTCAACACCGCTAAACTGGAAAGAGAAAGCGAATGCCGCTTTACAAGCTGGTTGCAAACGCTTCGACGGGGCTTTAAAAGGCATTGGCGGTTGCCCCATGGCCGATGATGAACTGGTTGGCAATATGGATACTGAATTGATGATTCCATATTTTGATGAACTTAATTTATTAAGTAGTTTAGATAAAGGTGCTTTAGTTAATTGCAGCAGGCTAGCCACAGAAATATTCGTGTAATTTGTGTAATCAGTTTAATTCGTGATATGGACTTCCATGTAGAATTAACAACAAAACCTTTTGAGGTAAAAATCAACCATCAACATAATTTATTGCTGATTGGTTCTTGTTTTACCGAACAGATCGGGACAAAACTTACCAATTGTAAATTTTCGGTACTGGATAACCCCAACGGTATTTTATTTAATCCGGTTAGCATTTGCAAATCCATTTCATCTTATGTCGATAATAAACAATACACAGAAGCTGATTTGTTTTACCAGAACGAAAGCTGGAACAGTTGGGAGCATCATAGCCGCTTTTCAAATCCTGATAAAGAGAAATGTTTGGCCGGTATAAATGAATCGCAGACCGAAGCTTATGAGTTCATTAAAAATGCAGACTGGTTGTTGATAACGCTTGGATCGGCCTTTGTTTATGAATTGGAGAATACAGAAGTAGTAGCGAATTGCCATAAAGTGCCAGCCGATAAATTTATCAAAAGGCTTTTGTCTGCTGAGGAAGTTTTTACAGGCTTACAGCATATGATAGAACAAGCGCTGGCATTTAATCCCGGCCTAAATATCATTTTTACCATCAGCCCGGTAAGGCATTTGCGTGATGGCTTTGTAGAGAACAACAGAAGCAAAGCCACGCTGATAGAGGCTGTTCATCAGCTTGTTCAACAAAATAGTGCTTGTTTTTATTTTCCGGCTTATGAATTAGTTATTGATGACCTGCGTGACTACCGCTTTTTTGCAGAAGATATGGTGCATCCCAATTATGCCGCCACCAACTATGTTTGGGAAAAATTTATTACCACCTGTATTGATGAACCGTCGCAAAAGTTAATGAAAGATATAGCAGTTATCGTAGCTGCAAAAAATCACAAACCTTTTAATCCAACATCTGAGCAGCACAAAAAATTTCTACAAATTAATCTTGAAAAAGTAAAAAAGCTACAGCAACAGTTTGCGTATATAAATTTTAAAGAAGAAGCTGCATATTTTAGTTTATGAGTTCTCAGTTCGCCTTTTAGGGGCGGAGGGGTATTTAATGTATCCTATCGCCCCTCACTTCCATTTCCTTCATCAGAATCTTTTCATATTTCAACCATTCTGCCCAGCGGGTTCTAACAACTTTTCTATCAATATAATGTTCGGCAAGCGTTATAAACAAGGTATAATGCCCGGCTTCGCTTTCCATAAACTTACGGTAAAAATTACGCATGTAAGCATCATCTAACCCTTCACTTAATCTTTTAAAACGTTCACAGCTGCGGGCTTCAATTAATGCCATAATTAGCATCTGATCTAAAAAACGTTCCTGCGGGCTTCCATCTTTTTTCTGAAACTGCAACAAGTTGTTTACATAAACATCTTTGCGTTGCTTACCCAATTTGAGGTTTCGTTTTTTTAACTCGGCAATCACCATTCTAAAATGCCCCCATTCCTCGGTTACAATCGGGCTAAGCTCATCTACCAATAATTCTTTATCTGGATTTTTGGTGATTAGCGAAATACAAGTTGTTGCTGCTTTCTGCTCGCAGTAAGCATGGTCGGTCAATATTTCATCCAATTGCAATTCTGCTAAATTAACCCAACGTGGATCGCTGGGTAATTGTAAGCCAAGTATGTTCTTAATATCTGCTGATAAATTTTCCATTGGCACAAAAATAAAACAGCCTGACTATAAAAGCCAAACTGTTTTATCTGTTTACCTGTTGTTGCTTAAATCTTTATTAATTCTTGGTTACGGTAAATATTCCCGTGCCGGATGTCGTTGGCGAAAGTCCGATTGTGCCAATCATTACTGTTGCCCCTGTCGAATATTTGGCAGCTAAAGTATAGCTGGCGCTTGAGCCTGCATAGGTATAAACCGCTTTAACTGTATCCTGAACCATAGTCCAAGTGCCGGTTGCTACATCAATAACGGTGTTGTTGTTACCGGTAATGTCAACAGTTCCGTTAGATTTAAAGTTTAAGGTAAATACATATGTAGGGTTTCCGCCTGTAGTGCCATATTCACCGGTACCCGTCCATTGGCCTTGGGCTGTAGTATTTTGAGGTTGTGGATCGTCCTTTTTGCACGATGCTGTAAATAATACCAGCATAAACGCAGGTAATAAAATCAATAGGTACTTTTTCATGTGATTTAATTTAAAATGATTATAAAAATATGTCTTCTTACCGGTACTAAACAAACATCATACCATTGCAGGATAAATGTGAGTATTATGTAACTAATCCAGTTCTAAAATGTTAAAAATAAATTTCCTTGTATTTAATATTGCTTAGTATGAACTCTATTAATTTTGGCATAAAGCACTGTTTTGATACCATATTTTAGTACTTTACGGCAAATAACACGCTTATATGAGAATTGTTCCTTTTATTGTTTCTTCGGTTGTTACTTTGGGATTAGTAATTACTTTAAATACAAGACTTACAATTGCTGGTACAGAAGCACCAGCATTCGGTAGTTTCTTTAGTCCCCAACACGGTTTTTGGCAAAATGCCGAACCTGCTTCTGAGAATTTTACAGCCGATCTTAAATTTCCGCAACTGAATGGCAATGTAGATGTGTATTTAGACGATCGGCTGGTACCACATATTTTTGCCGAGCAGGAAAACGATGCTTATTTTGTACAGGGGTTCCTGCATGCAAAATTCCGGCTTTGGCAAATGGAACT
Source organism: Ferruginibacter sp. (assembly GCA_037969645.1). Taxonomy (GTDB): domain Bacteria; phylum Bacteroidota; class Bacteroidia; order Chitinophagales; family Chitinophagaceae; genus Ferruginibacter. Next base: position 9,121 of record JBBKXU010000201.1, read on the forward strand.
GCAAACTTTTGCAGCTGGGGGTAGGGCAAGTGAAATTTTGGGCGAAAAAGGTTTGGAACATGACCGTGAGTTTAGAAGATTAGGGATGGTTTATGCTGCAGAGATTGCTTTGAAAGTGCTAGAGCAGGATCCGGTTCTAAAATCGCAGTGCGATGCTTATACTGCTGGTGTAAATTCCTATATCGAAACCTTGACAGAGAGTTCGTTACCATTGGAATATAAATTGATAGGTTACAAGCCCGAGAAATGGAGCAATCTTAAAACTTCGCTGTTTTTAAAATACATGAGCTACGATTTGGCAGGCCGTGATGAAGATTTTGAAATGACCAACGCCAAAAGTTATTTTAGTGCTGATGATTTTGCAAAGTTATTTCCGGCAATACAGGATTCATTAGATCCTATAATACCTAAGGGGACTGCATTTGAACCACAGAAAGTTTTTCCAAAAGCACCGGTTAATGTTGATTCGGTTTATTTAAATAGTCGTGATCTGGCTGTTTCGGAATCATCAAAACCCGACCGTGATAACGGAAGCAATAACTGGGCAGTTAGTGGCAGTAAAACCAGCACCGGCGCACCTATTCTTTGCAACGATCCGCATCTCGGGTTGAATCTTCCTTCTCTCTGGTACGAGTTGCAGATATCAGCACCTGGCTTCAATGCTTATGGTGTAAGCTTTCCGGGAGCCCCGGGTGTTATAATTGGTTATAACGATAGTTGTGCTTTTGGTTTTACAAACGGAGGCCGCGACGTAAGAGATTATTTCGAAATAAAATTTAAAGATGATACCCGCCAGCAATATATGTTTAACGGCGAGTGGCAGCAAACCAAATTCAGGATTGATACTATCAAAATAAAAGGCAAAGGTAATTTTATAGATAGTGTTGCTTATGTACAATTAGGTAACGATTGGTGCCCGGTGATGTATGACAAATCTTTCTCCGGAGGAAAAAATACAAACAATAAATATTACGCTGTGCGATGGAAAGCACATGATGCCAGCAATGAGCTGAAGATTTTCAACATGCTTAGTCATGCAAAAAATTACGCCGATTATTCAGCAGCAGTTACCAACCTGCATACACCCGGGCAAAACTGTGTTTTTGCCTGCAAGAACGGCGATATAGCTATACGTACACAGGGCGACTGGCCTGCAAAATGGCAAGGGCAGGGCGATTTTGTTATGCCTGGTTTCGATAGCAGTTATTTATGGCAGGGTATGATACCGCAGGATGAAGTGCCTTATCAATATAACCCCGAAAGAGGCTTTGTAAGCAGCGCCAATCAAAAACCGGTTGATGATAATACCTATCCTTACTATTTAGGTAGAGATTATCCGCCTTATCGTGGAAACACAATCAATAAGCGGTTGAATGCCATGACTGATATTACGCCTCAGGATATGATGGCTTTGCAGACAGATAATTTTGATGCCGGTGCAGCTATGGCAAAACCTTTCATTTTAGCCAACATGAGGGAGCAGGATTTGAACAGCACGGAAAAAAAGTACTTTGATATTTTAAAGGACTGGAACTGCCGCAACGATGTGGGTACGGCAGGCGCAACCGTTTTTCAGCAATTCTGGAATAAATTTGATGCATTGGTTTTTGATGATGAATATGCCAATGCACCTAAGGTGATTGCACGTCCATTGTTCAGTTCGATACTCGATGGTATTTTAGGAGACTCTGCGTATAAATTCCTGGATAATATTTCCACTCCTGAAACAGAAACATTGGCAGACAATGTAACAGCTGCGTTTAAAAAAGCGGCGGTTGAGTTGCAAAAAATTGATGCAGCCCATAATTTAAATTGGGATAAATTTAAAGCAACCCGCATAAACCATCTTGCCAAACTTGCTCCATTAAGCAGGCTTAATTTACCCATTGGCGGCGGTGTACGCAATATAAACGCCACTAAAAAAGATCATGGCCCTAGCTGGCGCATGGTAATAAGTCTTACAGCTAAAACCGAGGCATATGGTGTATATCCCGGCGGACAAAGCGGTAACCCCGGCAGCAAATACTATGATAGTTTTGTAGATGACTGGGCGGCCGGAAAATATTATTCGCTTTGGATGATGACGAAGGAAGAAGTAGGAGATAAAAGAATTAACGGTAAAATTCGGTTTACCAAAGGCTAGGAAATAGTAATTAATTCGTTTATCTTGTATTAAGAATTTTATAATAGTATGAAAATATTATTTTACTTCATCTGCCTGCTCGTTTCGTTTTCATGTACGAAATACACCGAACCCGATGGTGGGCAGGTTAAATTTATAACAACCAACAACGGGGTAAACAAAGTGAATATTTTTATTAAATCTACCACACAAACAATCGATTTGGTAGAAGTAAAACGAGACTCAGCCAGTCACGAAGCTTTAAATAGAGTAAACACGATAATTTTAAAGGATGACCCCTCGGTGATTACTGCTTATAATGCTGCCAATGGTACAAATTATATTAGTTTACCTGCTGGTACTTTTACTACCGAAGGGCCTGTTCAGCATGTTGGTGATACCTGGACAGTAACTATCGCTCCCGGAGAAAGGTCGGCAATAATCAAAATAAAAATTAATGATGCAAGCGCCATTAATTTTCGAAATAAATACGCTTTAGGATTAACAATTGTATCGTCTAACGCCGGCGGAAAAGTTTCTAGCTTATTTGGAAGTGCCTCAATTATTTTATCTCCACAAAACAATTATTCCGGCAAGTATAGAGTTACAGGGCCTTTGGTTGATGTAACTAATCCGGCCGTTACTAATTTTTTGCCTTATTGGGATGCGGATTTGCAGGCAATAACTGTCGACAGTTGTGTTCTTTATCCACTAATGTCGGGTATTCCTGCCCATCCGGTAACTGTTAACAATGTTGGCAATTCGGGAAACTTTTGGGGGTCTTTTGGAATGTTTGTTGTTTTTAACCCGGTTACTGATAGCGTTCGTAATATGATAAACTATTATGGATTTTCAGAACTGGGCGGCAGCGGACCTCCGCTTTTTAGTGCCTCCAATACCAGGCGGGCTCAACTTGACAATACGGGCCAAAGTTGGTTTAATCCCGTAACACATGATATTACGGTTAAATACCTGATGTATCAACCCAGTGTAGTACCAGGTGGCCCACGTGTTTTTTTTGATGAATTATGGAAGTATCTTGGGCCGTAATTTTGTTGTCAATAACTTATAATTCTTAAATCTTTACATGAAATTCTTCATCTCTTTTTTACTTACCATTTTATTAAGCTTTGCATTTTGTTTGTTTATGCCCTGGTGGAGTAT
>JBBKXU010000202.1:0-18025 GCA_037969645.1 Ferruginibacter sp.
TTATAAAGTAGAAGTCCAATATGCCAGCCTGTAGTAAAAGTTCTATCCCATTGCTATTTGTTTAAAGCAGAAGGTCTTCCGACAAAATCTAATACTATTTTACTGATTCTGTTTTATTGCCCTAATCGATAAAACGGATAAAAAAAACCGCATGAATTTGCCAGAAGGAACTTTACGTTGCTTTGCCAATTTGATTAAAGCAAAATGGTTACCACCTGTGTGTAACCCTTTCCACAATTCCATTTTATTGTCATTTGCCATGTTATTTTCAATAACTCCGGCTTCTGCACAGCTAACAGGTATAAAAACAATACCAGGTGACTATGCAACTGTTGCAGCAGCCGTTACAGCGCTTAACGCTGCGGGTGTTGGTGTTGATGGCGTCATTTTCAATGTGGCTGCAAACCATACCGAAACAATTTCGGCAACTATTTCACTCACTGCAACTGGTACAGCAGCTAACACAATTGTTTTTCAGAAAGATCCCGGTACTTCTGGTACAAACCCACTGATTACTGCATACACCGGAGGAATAGCAACACCGGCATCAGCGACCCAAGATGGTATCTGGCGTTTAGTTGGAAGCGATTATGTTACCATTGATGGTATTGATCTTAGAGATAACCCCCTGAATATTGCTAACCCAACAACGATGGAATATGGTTATGCATTGTATAAATCAGCTGCAACAAATGGCTGCCAGTTTGTAACCATTGCAAATTGCGTTATCACCTTAAACAGGATTAATAATGCCACTGGTACTGCGCCAATGGTTGATGGCTCTACCGGAATTTTGGTTATGAATACAACTGCAACTGCTGCAGTTACAAACCTTACTATTACCACTTCTGCGGGCACTAACTCGAATAACAGTTTTTTTAACAACACCGTTCAGAATTGCAATACCGGTATAGCTATCATCGGATTTGCAGCTGCCACACCATTTTCTTCGGCTGATCAGTATAACGACATTGGGGGATCTTCTATTAGTTCCGGAAACAGAATTTTAAACTATGGCGGAGCTATTGCTGCAACAAATACTGCTGTAGCAATAAGAACGCTGGCCCAGTATAATTTTAATGCTTCTTTTAATACGATCAACAATAACAATGGTTCAGGTGTAAACCATCCAACCACTTTAAAAGGTATATGGATAAATACTGCTGCCAGTGCGGGCTCAGATATTACAAACAACACGATAACACTTAAATGCGAAGGAACCACTCAACTGGTTACTGCCATTGAAAATGCATCTGGCTCAGCAGCAGTGGGTAATGAAGTAAATATCAGCAATAATACCATCACCAATTGTACGTATACAACTGCCACTACCGGCAGTTTTTATGGAATTTATAGTATAGCAACAGCCGGCGTTTTAACTATCAACAATAATAATTTAACTAATAATTCAACGGCTGTTTCTGCAACGGGATTAAATTATCTGATCTGGAACAGTGGTGCCGTTGTTAATACAATTAACATCAATAATAACAATTTAAATGGTTACACATTTACCGCTTCAACCTCTGCTCCCTTTATCGGTATCTACAATTCAGGTGGTGGCGCTGCATCAAATCTGTCAATAAGTAATAACGATTTCGCAGGTATTAGTTATTCAGCTCTTGCTGCAAATACCAATACATTTATTTTAAATAGTGCAGCAACTTTATCTCAGGTAATCAGCTCCAACACTTTCACTAATCTCGATTTAAATACAACCGGTGCCGTTACTTTTATATCCAACTCGGTTATTGTACCCGGCACAGGTAACCAGGTTGTAGATGATAATAGTATTGTGGGTACGTTTACCAGAACAAGTACAGCCACAAGTGGTGCCCTTACTTTATTTTCCAGTATTGCCACCAATGCAACCGGCAGTGTGATCAGTAACAGTAACAACGATTTTTCCAACATTACTGTATCCGGCGCCGCAACCATTGCAGGATGGGTTAATACCGACGCTGGTCTATCAATTAAAACCATTCAGGGAAACACATTTTCTAACTGGACTGGTGGCACCGGAACAATTACTGCATTATCTGTAAACCTAACCGGTACAACCAATGCAACGGTTTCTAATTTGATAAGTAATATCAACAGCGGGGGTATAATTAATGGTATAAGTACAGGCGCTGGTAATGACAATATTTATTCAAACAGCATCAGCAACCTTAGTTCTACCGGTGGTACAACAACAACGGTTACAGGAATTTATGTTTCAGCAGGAACTACAAAAAGCATTTATCAAAATATTATCAGTGGGTTATCGGCCAACAACGGAACCACAGGTAATGCAACAACATTATTAACCGTAAACGGTATTTGGGTGGCAGCAGGTACAACAGTTAATATTTACGAGAATACAATATCAGGACTTACTGCAAACTCAATAACAACGGGAACTTCAAACGGAATTGCTATAACAGCAGGTACAACGGTTACCTGCTATCGCAATAAAATATATAACCTATCATCATCAAGTAATACAATCAGCAGTGGTGGCGTTTATGGATTTAGATTATCCGGAACTACCGCCAGTATTTCTACAACAATCCGCAATAATATTATTGGCGATTTAAGAGCAACGGCTGCAAGTGTTGCAGATCCTATAAGGGCCATAAACCTGATATCAACCGGACTCACTTCAAACATATTTGTATATTTTAATACTATATACCTGAATGCAGTTTCTTCGGGAACTAATTTTGGCACAACCGGTATTTATCACACCGGAAGTGCAACTGCAACAACGGCAAAACTGGAGATGATCAATAATATCATTTTTAACAGTTCTACACCAAACGGAACAGGTTTAACAGTAGCATACCGTAGATCAAACACCAGTTTAAATAATTACGGATCAACATCAAATAACAACCTGTATTACGCAGGCACACCTGGTACAACCAGATTAATTTATTTCGATGGTACCAATAGTGACCAGACCTTGGCGGCATTTAAAACCCGCATGTCAACAAGAGATGCCGCTTCGGTTACTGAAGATCTGATTGCCGGTGGCGTATTCCTCAGCACCGTTGGATCATCTATTGCTTATCTGCACATGGACGATACAAAACCCTCAGTTGTAAAAAGTGGTGCCGTAGCGATTGCAGGCGTAAGTCTTGATTTTGATAATGATATCCGCTTTGGTAATGCCGGATATGCAGGAACGGGAACTGCTCCCGATATTGGGGCAGATGAATATGCCGGTATTTCTTATCTGCCTTTATCAGGCACATATAATGTTGGAACAGCTCAAGCCTTTACTTCTTTAACTAATGCAGGTGGTTTGTTTGCTAAGATTAACCGGGCTGGTTTAAGTGGAAATGTAACTGTTAATATAACTTCTGATTTAACCGAAACCGGATTGGAAGCACTTAATAGCTGGACAGAAACAGGTGTTGGAAACTATTCACTCGCTATCCAGCCGAATAATACAACTGCACGTCTTATTAGTGGAGATGTACTTCAAGGAATGATCAGGTTAAATGGTGCAGACCGGGTTACAATAGATGGCGGAGCAGGCAATTTGCTTACATTCAGAAACACCAACACAGCAGGTACTACCGGTACTGCAATTACTTTGATTAACGGCGCATCGGGCAATACCATAAGGCGTTGCAATCTGGAAGCCTTTACAGATATAAATAATGCAGTTTTATTATTTAGTACGTCTGCTACGTTTGATGGCGGCAACAGCAACAATCTTGTAGAGCTGTGCAATATTAATGGTACTGTTGGCAGCAATAACGCCGTTGTTTGCGTACTCTCTGCAGGTACTAACGTATCGGGTTTCGAAAATTCAAACAACAGTATTTTAAACAACAATATTTATAATTATAGAGACCGCGGTTTAGGTATTAAGTCAACCGGTTCTTACGCCTGGACGATTAGTGGTAATAGTATTTATAACGGCGGAATTTCAGGTACTATCACTTACGCCGCCTCATCTACACTACATGGTATGCGTATTCTTGGAGGAACGGGTTATACTGTTACTAATAATTATATTGGTGGTAGTGCAGCACTGGCAACCGGATCAAATGCCACTTATGCAACCAGTACCGGCAACCTTTCTTATCAGGGCATTTTGTTAAATACGAGCGGGTCAACTCCCGAATCAAATATCAAAGGTAATACCATAGCAAAAATTAATATTAGCTGTTTTCCTCCGGTGGCCAGCTCAACTGTTTTTATTGGTATTGAAACCAATGGTTCGGGTATTAATATTGGCGGTTCGCTTGCAGGAGAAGGAAACCTGATTGGTTCAAACAGCAGCAATGCTTCCATTAACATAACAACCAATACAACTGTAGCTACTTCTACTTCTTTTATCAGAGGTATTTATAGCTACAGTAGTGGCGGTAATATTCTTTCAAACCAGGTTGGTGGAATTGATATCACTAATATTGGTACAGCGCCGGCACCCTCAACTTTTTTAGGTATTTATGTGAATAATGCAAATGCTCCTGCCCAAGTAAATAAAAATATAATTGGAAGTACTGGTTCCGGTGCTGCTTCAAACAGTATTCAGGTACTGTCAACTTCTACAGCTACAACTACATCGCTTACCGGTATTTCTATAGGAACGTCGGTGGGCTCGGCTATACAAATAGACAGTAACATTATCAGAAACCTGAGTCATTTAAGTACAGCCACCGTTGTGTCAGCAGGTGGTATAATCGGTATTACCACGGCAGCTAAAAATACTGCTGAGTTAAATATAACTAATAATACCGTTGCCAACTGCACTAATTCATCAAGCTTTACAACTGGTTTGCTTTATGGAATTCAAAACACGGGAGCTTCGGCCAGTTTGAAAATTAACAACAATTCGTTTTTTGGTAACACGATAAATTCGGTAACAAGTATTTACACGCCCATCAGGAATACCGGTGTGGTATTTAATACCATTGAAATTAATGGAAACAAAATAGGAAACAGCAGTACGCCTGCAGTAAATTTTACTGCCGCCAATTCCGGAGCTCAAATATTTATTCAGAATACGGGAGGTTCTTCAGCTTCAAATTTATCCATTAATAACAACGATATTCAGAACATTGTATACACCGCCAGCAATGGTACCGGTACAAATACCTATATATCAAATACAGCAGTTTCGTTGTCACAAACAATCGTTGGTAATAGTTTTACGAATTTGAATGTTCAAACAAGTGGAACCAGTACATTTATCACAAACAGTGTGGCAGTACCTGCGGCCGGATTTCAAAACGTAATTAATAATTCCATTTCAGGTACTTATACAAAAAGGGCAGGTGGTACCATTACATTTTTAACTAGTACTGCTACTTGTGCAACAGGAAGTACAATTAATATCAATAATAATGTTTTTTCAAATGTAACAGTTACCGGCGCAACCGTATTAAATGGTATTATTAATACAGATGCAGGTAGTTCATCAAAAATCATTCAGGGCAATATTTTTTCAAACTGGGTTGGGGGTACATCTGCATTAACTCCAATGAGCATTAACCTTACAGGCGCCAACAATGCAACATCTGGCAATATCATCCGTAATATCAGCAGTGCAGGAACGATTACAGGCATAGCTACAGCAGCAGGTAATGACAATATTTACAGCAATGCTATTGACTCTTTATTTTCAACTGGCGGTACTACTACAACCGTAATTGGAATAAGTGTAACTGCCGGTACTACTAAAAATATATACCAGAATACAATCTCTAATTTACAAGGCAATACAATAACAACCGGATCGGTAAGAGGTGTTTCCATATCGGGTGGTACAACGGTAAACTTTAATCAAAACAACATTTACAGTCTTTCGGCAAATGCGCTCAGCACAGGATCAATCAACGGTGTATGGGTATCTGCCGGTACAACTGTAAAAGTTTTTCGAAATAAATTGTATGATATTTCATCAAGCAGCAATGCATTAACCGGACAGGTTTATGGCGTTCAGTTATCGGGTGCTACAGCCAGTTTAACCTGTACTATCAACAATAATATAATTGGTGACCTGAGAGCTACAACGGCAAACCAGGCTGATGCAATCAGGGGTATCGGGATAATTTCAACTGGCACAACTTCTACAACCAATGTTTATTACAACACCATTTATTTAAACGCTACTTCATCAGGCGCAAATTTCGGTACTACAGGTATTTATCATACAACAAGTGCCACTGCTACTACTTCTGCCTTGAACTTAATCAACAATATCATAACAAATTATTCGGTTCCAAACGGTACCGGCTTAACAGTAGCTTACCGTCGTTCAACAACCGCTTTAAACAACTATGGCGCTAGTTCGAACAATAATCTTTTTTATGCAGGAACACCAAGTGCTTCAAATCTGATTTTTAATGATGCTACCAATTCTGATCAAACTTTGGCTGCTTTTAAAACAAGGGTAAGCACAAGAGAAACCGTTTCCATTACTGAAGATTTAATTGCAGGCTCAATATTTTTTAGTACTACAGGCTCTGCCATCAGTTATTTGCATATTGATCAAAATAAAATAACTGCACTGAAAAGTGCTGGTAAAACTATTGCAGGTTTTACAGATGATTTTGATGGTGATATCCGTTTTGGTAATACAGGTTATGCCGGTAACGGTACTGCACCTGATATTGGTGCTGATGAATTTGCCGGATTACAATTTTTACCTTTCTCCGGAATTTATAATGTAGGTACCGGACAAAACTATACTTCACTTACAAACTCCAATGGCATATTCAGTAAGATGAATAGTTTAGGTTTTAGTGGCCATGTAACCATCAATATAGTTTCTGATCTGGCTGAAACCGGTGCAGAAGCATTGAACCAATGGACTGAATTTGGCGCAGGCAACTATACACTTAAAATTCAGCCAGACGCCGCTACCCCAAGGCTTATCAGCGGAAATGCAGTAGGCGGATTGATACGTTTTAATGGCGCAGACCGAGTTAAAGTTGATGGCGGTACCAGCAGGTTGCTTACTTTCAGAAATACCAACACAACTGGTACAACCGGTACAGCATTTACTTTTATAAACGGAGCCTCTTACGATACTATCAGGTATTGTAATATTGAGGCTTATGCAAATGCTACCAATGGCGTTATATTGTTTAGTACAGCCGCTACCGGAGCAACAGCAAACAGTAATAATCTTATTGAGTACAATAATATAAATGGAACAGTTGCATCAAACACTTCGTTGGTAGCTATTTATTCTGCCGGCACAACCGGCAAACCAAATGCCGCCAATGTTATTTCCAATAACAATATATATGACTATCGTGATCGTGCAATTGATATAACAGCGACCGGCTCAACCGGCTGGACGATTTCTAACAATAGTTTTTATAATGGCAGTATTTCATCTGCTGTAAACTATCCGGCTTCATCGGAGTTGAATGGCATAAGAATTTTGGGTGGAACCGGATATTCATTAACCAATAATTTTATTGGAAGCAGTGCAGCATTGGCATCAGGTTCTAATGCAACTTATGCTTCAACATTGGGCAATATTGGATATCAGGGCATTTTGTTAACTACGACCGGTGCAACACCTGCTTCAACTATTAAAGGAAATAAAATTGCCGGTATTAATATTACTTTCTCACCTGTTTCATCAGCGGTTAATGCATTTATTGGAATCGAGACTAATGGAAGCGGAATAACCATTGGAGGTACAGCAGCAGGCGAAGGCAACAGCATTGGTTCAAATACTGCAAATGGTTCAATTGTAATCAATACCACCACTACATCATCCGCCAACACATCAGTTATAAAAGGAATTAACAGTTTAAGTATTGGAGGTACGGTAAATGGAAATCAGGTTGGAGGAATAGATATCTCTAATACCGGCTCTGCTCCAGCGTCGGCGGCTTTTTCTGGTATATATATAAACAACGCAAGTGCGGCTACACAGGTTAACAATAATACCATTGGCAGTAAAGGTGCCGGTGCTGCTGTAAACAGTATACGCGTTTTAGCCGGTTCAACAGCACTTACAAATACCATTCGTGGAATTGAAACAGGTTCAACTGTTGCATCAGCAATGCAGTTTAATTCAAATACTATTCAAAATATTGCAAACCTCAGCACTACTTCTTCAGGTAGTTTTACAGGAATCTTTAATGCTGCAATCGTTTCAGGTGCTGCAATGACTATTTCAAATAATTACATAAACAATATAAGCTCAGCAGCAAACAGCAATGTCAATTCACTTATTTATACAGGCATTAATAGTGCATCCCCTTCAACTATCAGCAATGATACAATTACGAATATAACACACGCTTCCACGGGCAATGGTGCTCAGGTAAGAGGAATAATTGTTTCAGGTGCTTTCGTTTATACTATTAGTAACAATGTACTTTCCGGCTTTACTACCGCATCTACAAAAACTGCCGATGTTGAAACAGGAGCGCCTTCTAATTATACAATTGCCGGAATTCTAAATAACGCATCTGTTGCCGGACAATTGGTTTATGGTAATACACTGTCAAATTTTTCATCAACAACTACCGATGTAATTAATACTGCGATTGCAGGTATTGGAATTGGAACTGCGGGATTTGCTGGTAATATTTATAATAACCGCATAGCTGCATTTACCAATTCATCAACTGGTACCTCAACCCTGCCCGGCATTACAGGTATTGCCATCATGAATGGTACAGGCAATGTTTATAACAATGTAGTTAAAATTGATAATGCGGCTAACAGTAATGGTTTAAAACTTTACGGTATTAACCACTCTGCTGCTACTGCCTGGAATTATTTTTACAACTCAGTTTTAATTGGCGGGTCTGCAACAGGTACTGCTACCCGTTCTGCAGGTTTTGTTCGTACAGTAAATGGTTCGGTAAACGTAAAAAACAACTTATTAATAAATACAAGAACCGGTACAGGTTCTCATTATGGCATCAGCAACAAGGTTGCATCACCTGCAACTAATTGGACAGCATCCAATTATAACAATATTTATAGCAGCACAGGCAGCACAACTGCCGAATGGGGTAATGGCGGCGATGGTACTTTTATTGTATGGCAAACCAATTCGGGAGGAGATGCGAATTCTGTTAACCGTTCGGTAAGTTTTATTGCTTCTGCTTTTGATCTTGTGCCTGATCCAAATTCAAACTGCACCATCAATAATTCGGCAACGGTAATTTCAACGCCGTTGGTAATTAATACAGATATTAACGGCGTTACACGTAATGCAACAACGCCTGATATGGGTGCTTATGAATTTACTTATACAGTCTTTATTGTTACTTCCAGCAGTAACTCACCTGTTTGTAATGGCAGTAATTTAAATTTATTTTCTACCACTGGCAATGCTATTTCTCCGTCATTTAGCTGGACCGATCCACTTAGTGCTGTTATTTCAACACAACAAAATCCTACTGTTACAGGAATGGCAGGTTATTATAAAATTTCAGTAACGGACATAAATGGTTGTGCAGCTTTTGATTCCACCTTAGTTACCACATCTACAGCACCTTCAATAACCGGAACCACACCGGCGTCCAGATGTGGAACTGGAACGGTAAGTTTAGGCGCTTCGGCTACAGCAGGAACTATTAACTGGTATGCAGCACCAACCGGTGGTTCATCACTAGGTGCAGGTATCAATTTTACCACGCCAGCTATTTCTACAACAACTATTTATTATGTTGATGCAACTGCCAATGGCTGTATCACTGCTTCCAGAACTGCAGTAACTGCTACTATTAATACAGTACCTTCAATCACCGGAACTACTCCCGGAATAAGGCTGGGAACAGGAACTATAGATTTAGATGCAGCCGCTTCAGCAGGCAATATCGATTGGTATACCACCTCAACCGGTGGATCATCAATAAATACAGGCACTAGTTTTACTACTCCCTCACTTTCTTCAACAACTTCGTATTGGGTTGAAGCAACAAATAGTGGCTGCACTACCTCTTCAAGAACGGAAATTATCGCTACTGTTGCCGCAATAAACGGCACACAAAATATTGTATGTTCGAATGAGTCTGTAAATTATACGCTATCTAATGTGTTCGATACATATCAGTGGACTGTTGCAGGCGGAACGCCCACCAGCGGTACTTCCTCAAACATAAATGTAACCTGGGGTAATGGTAACAGGGGGCAACTTACCATTGAAGCTTTTAGTGGTGGCTTATCTAAAGGCACAGTCAGCCGTAGAATTTACATTGATCAACCATCGGTATTCACTGCCACAGCAGATACTAATATTTGTGCTGGTGGTACCGCAAGCCCGAGCTTAACTTTTGCAAACAAATCTTTAAGTTTAAATGGAACCAGCGATTATGTAGGCATAGCTAACTCGGGGTTAATTAATCTTGGTAAAACCGATTACAGAACTGTATCGATGTGGTTTAAAGCGAATGATGTAACTACCAGGCAGGTTTTATACAATGAAGGAGGGGCGACAAATGGATTTTCGATGTATATTGAAGGAGGTAGTGTATATGTTTTGGCATGGGAAAGCAATAGCGCCTGGAATGCACCAAATGCAACAATCAATACCGGCCAATGGTATAACGTAACATTTGTTTTTGATGAGGATGCTACGGATGGTTTTCATTTTAAAGGATACCTGGATGGCATAAATATTGGTGAATTTAATGAAGGTGCCAAGGCTTACAATGGAATGAATGCGCATTCGGGGCCAGTGGCTATTGGTTCAAATTCTAACATCAGGTTTCACGACAATTCAACCAGTGCAAACAATTATTTTAATGGTAAAGTTGATGGTTTTAAATTATGGAACCGTTCGCTTTCAGGGGCTGAAATCATTATTGAAAAAGATCATTGGCTGTCAAGCCCGGTAATTGACGCAGCTTTGGATGTTTATATCAATTTTGATAATTCAGTGCTAGATATTGCTGATACCCCAAGTGCAGAAGATGGTGCACTTTTCGGCAGTCCGGCCTATGATGATGATGCTCCATTATTGCCATCAATAGTATGGTCACCGGGCGGAGCAACAACTTCAACAATTTCAGTTAGCCCGGGAACTACAACAGCATATAGTTATGCGCTTACTGAAAAACTTTCAGCTGCCTGTGGTCAAAACGGAATAATCAACGTTACTGTAACGCCTTTGCCTTTAATTACAGGAACAACACCTGCATCAAGGTGTGGAACCGGAACAGTAACGCTGGGAGCTACCGCTTCAGCAGGAACCATTAACTGGTATGCGGCTGTAACTGGCGGTTCATCGCTTGGCACCGGCACCAGTTTTACCACGCCATCAATATCAACTACGACTACTTATTATACTGACGCAACCTCTGCAGGTGGCTGTATCACAGCTTCTAGAACAGCAGTTACTGCAACAGTGAATCAATTACCTGTAACAAGTTTAAGTTATACGGGATCGCCATACTGCGGAAACGGAGGCACCGCCAATATTACTTTTAGCGGTACAACTGGTGGCACTTATTCTTCAACTGCCGGACTCGATATTAACGCAACCACAGGAGCTGTTACACTGGCCAATTGCGTAGGTGGAACTTATAAAGTTACTTATACTATTACTGGCGGCTGCGCATTGTATACCGATTCCGCTTATATAACAATTAAAGCCCTTGGAAAATGGCTGGGTACGGGAAATACCAGTTGGAATAATACGAGCAACTGGGAATGTGGTGCCTTGCCAACCAGCACCGATAATGTGATAATTCCGAGCGGATTACCATTTTACCCTGCTATTAGTTCGGGCACAGCAGCGGTAAATAATCTTACCATACAAAGCGGGGCTACTTTAACGGTAACCGGGGCTACTTTACAAATTGCTGGTACGGTAACCAACAGCGGAACGTTCAATGCATCGGCCGGAACAATCGAATTCAATGGTACATCAGCACAAAATATTCCCACAATTGCTTGTGAAAATCTGCTGTTATCAGGAGGGAATACAAAATCACTAAGCGGCAATATCAGCATTACAAACACTTTACTACCCGGCGTCAATACCACACTGGCACTCGGTAATTACGATATCACATTAAAATCAACTGCTACAACTATTGCCAGAATAGGCAATACACCTTCAACCGCCAGTATTACTTACGGCACCGGAAGGTTTATTGTAGAACGTTATGTGCCGGGCAGAAGAAAATATCGCCTGTTCACCAGTTCGGTTACCAGCAGCGATAATGCCACATTAACTACTGGTGAAGAATCACTTTCTATTTGGGGTAACTGGCAAAACTCGGGTAATAGTGTTACAGCCAATATTGGTACTATTATTACCGGTGGAACCGTTGCCGATGGATTTGATCCCCAAACCACCAATGCTTCTATGTTCACTTATGATGATGTTAACCGTGTGTACAGAGGCTTTACAACTGCCAATGGAAAAAATACCAAATACACACCGTTGAAAGCGGGTGTTGCCTATTATCTATTTGTGTATGGCGACCGTACCAATACTATTTTTACCAGCAATCCAAAGAACACAACCATCAGTTCAAGAGGAAAAGTTTTAACCGGCGATCAGGTATATACCACCGGTTCATCAAATCCTTTAAGCGGTGTAACTGACAGATATACCATGTTGGGAAATCCTTTTGCTTCGCCTGTTGACTGGGGAACAGTTAGCCGTTCTAATATTTCTAATACCTTCTGGGGATGGGACCCAAATCTCAACAGCACAGGTGGTTATGTAACGGTAACATCAACCGGCACTGTAACTTTAATCTCTCCGTTCTCGGGTACTGTTGGCTTAAACCAATATATACAGCCGGGTCAGGGTTTCTTTGTAAAAACTACAGGAGCCACGCCAAGCATGACCATTAAGGAGTCTGATAAAGTATCGAATTTTAACAGCATAGCATTTTTTGCAGAGCCGCCGGTTAATAATGTGGTAAATAATATTCCTTTAATGGCTGTAAACCTGCTTTATCCAAGCGGTGCCAGTACATTACTGGCTGATGGCGCTTTAGCTGCTTTTGATAATAGTTTCTCTAATTCTGTTGGGCTGGAAGATGCAACAAAAATCTCGGGCAGCACTGAAGCATTAGCCATACAAAACGGCATCACGCTGCTAAGTATCGATGCCCGCAAAATGCCTCAGAACAGGGATACTATGTTTATCAACATGGCCAGAATAACAAGGCCGCAATATACCCTGCAAATATTTGCAAACCAGATGGCCACAAGTACTTTAAGTCCATTTTTGGAAGATACTTATTTGAACACGTCGGTACCATTATCATTAACCGATACCAACCGTATTGTATTTAATGTTACTGCCGGCATACCAGCTTCGTCGGCTGCAAACCGTTTTAGAATAGTATTTTATAATGTTACTATTTTACCGGTGACATTCCGTACCATAAAGGCTTCACAAAAAGTAAAAGATGTACAGGTAGAATGGACGGTAGCTGAGGAAAGCAGTACTGTTAAATATCAAATTGAACACTCAGCCACCGGCTTTAATTTTACAGTTGCCGGCGAGGTAAATGCAAGAGGCATTGCAGGTAACCAAAGTTATCTTTGGTTGCACCAACAACCGGTTAACGGTAATAATTTTTATCGCATAAAAGCCATTAATGCCAATGGTAACTTTGTGCTTAGTAATATTGTTCTAGTTAAAATTGGATCAGTTGCTGCAACTGAACCAACAGTTTCAGTATATCCAAATCCGGTAAAAAACCAAATAGTTAATCTGGAAACCAAAGATTTACCAGCGGGTATATATCCTTTACAGATAATTAGTGCAAACGGGCAAATAGTACATGCTGAAAATATAAATGTACCCTCAGGTACTTACCGACAAAAAATTACGTTAAGTAGTACAATTACTACAGGAATATATTATTTAATAATTTCGGTAAATGAAAAGAGATATAATCTCCGGCTATTTATTGAATAATTAGAATTCCCGGGTAAAATAATGAAGAAAAGAT
This sequence comes from Ferruginibacter sp., assembly GCA_037969645.1. GTDB lineage: Bacteria > Bacteroidota > Bacteroidia > Chitinophagales > Chitinophagaceae > Ferruginibacter. The sequence continues at coordinate 13,905 of JBBKXU010000202.1, forward strand.
TAAGTATAAGTAAACTCATCATTGTAATGTTGACACTTTTTTTGTCAAAGGTTACTTATGCCCAGGATCCAACAGATAGTTTACCGGGCGATCCGGGGGCTATTTATACTTATATCATTCAAAGCCTGCAATTTGGCACATTTGTAAAAGGCGCAACAGGGGGCACTATTACTGTGGCTAATAATGGTGCAAGATCGGCAACCGGAAGTATAGTTTTATTGAACCAAGGTGTCTCTTCATATCAGACTATTATTGATGTTGAAGCGCCACCCTATTCCTTAATTTCTATAACCAACGGCCCGGATGTTATATTAACCGGCAGTAATGGAGGTACTGCCACACTTGAAATAGGTGATTCGGATCCGGGGTCGCCGTTTAATACATATATTCCTCCACCGGGCCGAACCCCGGTAAGTATTGGTGGTAAATTAACAATTCCACCAGGAGCACCACCCGGTATATATACCGGGACGTTTTATGTAACGTTTAACCAGGAATAAAAAAGAATAAAACCAATATCAATCCAATAATGCAAAACCACAAACCATATCTATCTGCCAGGATAAGTATGTATTGCACCCAACTAAAGGGCTGCAAACTGGCGTTGCTTTTGGTATTGATGTTTATGCTGCAACCTGGCCAGGCAAAATGCCAGTCAGATGACAGCTTTGATGAAATTTCATTGATTTTAAATGTTCCCCGGGTTGGCAGTGTAGAAATTCCATCTGTAATTTACAGGCAGGAAGCCTACTTGCCGGCCAGAGAAATTTTCAGTTTTTTAAAAATAAAAAACAAACTTTCAGATAACCTTGATGTGTTAAGCGGCTACATTGTTCGCCCCGAGAATAGTTTTATCATTGATAAATCATTAAACCAGATTACCTATCAGGGACTTAATTATAAACTACTGCCCGAAGATCTTATTCAGACAGAATCGAACCTTTTTTTAAAATCAAGTTTTTTTGGAGATATTTTCGGACTGGTATGTACATTCAATTTCCGTAGCCTTAGTGTAACACTAACCACAAAAATTGAGCTGCCCATTCTGATTGAAATGCAGCAGGAGCTGGTTCGCAAAAATATTGCCAAGCTGAGAGGCGAAAAAATTGCAGATACCACTATCGGCCGGGATTTCAACGTTTTTAAACTGGGGGTGGCCGATTGGGCTATTACCTCTTCTCAAAATACCGGTGCAGCAACGTCAACTATCTTCAGCCTCAATCTGGGCGCAGCATTACTTGGTGGCCAGGCCGATGTATTATTGAATCAACAGGTAGGCAAACCGTTTGATAAAAAACGCCTTATATATAACTGGCGTTATGTCAATAATAAAAATCCATATATCCGGCAGGTTAATATAGGAAGTATATCACCGCAGTCGGCAATAACTATATTGTCTCCAATGAACGGCATACAGATTTCAAATAGCCCAACCTCATCACGCCGTAGCTATGGTACTTATACATTGAGTAATAAAACAGAACCCGGCTGGTTGGTGGAACTATATATAAACAATGTACTTGTTAATTTTATAAGGGCCGATGCTTCGGGTTTCTATTCATTTGAAATTCCGATGGTTTATGGAAGTTCCGAAGTGAAGCTGCGTTTTTATGGCCCCTGGGGCGAAGAACGTACCAGCGAACAGTATATAAATATTCCTTTCAATTTTATTCCGTTGCATCAGTTTGAATATTCCATATCAGGTGGTATTGCTAATAATGAAGAAAAAAACAGGTTTGCCAGTGCAAAATTAGGCTATGGTTTAAGCCGTCATTTTACAATTGGTGGAGGCGTTGAGTATTTATCAGGAGCCAACTATGATAAACCAATGCCTTATTTAAATGCGTCGGCCCGTTTAGGACGCCGCATTTTAATAAGTGGCGAAAGAATGAATGCTGTTAAATCAGGTGCGGTTATCAGCTACCGGTCTCCATCACGTTTGCAACTTAATTTTACTTATACCAAATACGACCCCGGACAAACTGCCATTGTCACCAATTACAGGGAAGTTAAAAAACTGGAAATTTCAAAGCCTTTCCGTGGAAAGAAATTTTCTGCATTTTCACGTTTTACCTATAGTGAGTACACAATGCCAAAATCAAAATTTACTAATGCCGAATTACTAACATCTGTTACCAAAGGACGGGTAAATGCTAACTTTTCAACCAATGCCATTTTTTCAGGTAACCGGCCGTTTCTTAACAGTAAAATTTCCATGGGTCTAAACCTCAAGGGTTCCATAAAGTTTACACCACAGGTGCAATATGATTATAGCAATCACAATTTTAATTTACTTAGGGTAGAATTTGAAAAGAAAGTACTTAAAAAAGGATTCTTGAATATTTCGTACCAGGTCAATCCGATTTCCAAAACTCAAATTGCCGGTATTGGATTCAGGTATAATTTTTCATTTGCCCAAACTGCCTTTAATACATTTGTTGGTAATCATAAAGTAACCAGCATGCAATCGGTAAGAGGCAGTATGATATATGATAATAATTCAAATTACTTTGGACTAAATGATCAATCCAATATTGGTCGTGGAGGTATTGTGGTTGCTCCTTTCCTGGATCTGAATTGCGATGGCATTTGGAATGAAAATGAACCTAAAGTATCAGGATTAAATCTTCGTATTAATGGCGGCCGGATAGAAAAAAGCAAAAAAGACAGCACTATACGTATTATGGGCCTTGAAGCAACCAATTCCTATTTTATTGAAATAGACCAAAACAGTTTTGATAACGTAGCCTGGCGACTGCCTAATAAAACGATAAGTGTTGATATTAACCCTAATTCATTTAAAAAAATAGAAATTCCGGTAGCAGTTGTAGGCGAAGTTACAGGTACAGTAAGTTTAAATCAAAATAACAGCGAAAATGGAATCGGGCGGATAATAGTATATATAAAGAATGCTAATACTGGAAAAAATGTGGCAAAATTACTTACCGAAGCCGATGGATATTTCAGCTTTTTAGGCCTGGCGCCGGGCAAATATATTGTAGCCGCCGATATGGAGCAATTACAAAAACTGGGCATGACAGTTATAGAGAACAACAAACCATTTAGTATAAAGCCCAAAAGAGAAGGAGATATTGCAGATGGAATTGATCTTTTATTGACTAAATAAATGCTGTTATAGCTTTGTAGTAAAAAAATAAACAGCAGTAGAAGAAATGCCACAATAAAAACAAAAAAAAACCGTTTTGCATAAGTGCGAATATATTTTTTGCACTAGTAGTAAAAAAAATTAACTAAAAAGAGAATCACAACAATAAGGCACCTTAAAAATCGTTTTTGTAAAAAAATTAATCACAATCTCAACCAAATGAAAAAACAGACATCAATCAAAAATCCGATCACAATGAAAAAACAAAACTTTATGAAAAAAATCACATTCATGGCTATTGCAGCAATAGGTTTTGCAGTAACAGCAAACGCACAATCAACATCTCAAAACGCAACGGTAGAAGTTAATGCAACCATTGTACAGCCAATTGCCATTTCAAACGACAGAGACATGGTTTTCAGCTATATTGCTGTGTCTACGGGCGGTTCAGTAACTATGAATTTGGCTGGCGCTGTAGTTGCTAGTGGCGGTGTATCTATACCTGCTACTTCGGCCCCAACATCTGCCGAATTTACCGTAACAGGTACACCTACTTATGCTTACCATTACTTAATACCAGCTGATTTCAATCTTACCAATACCACTGGTACTGGAGGTGAAACAATTGCTGTATCAGATATTACAAGTACTTATGGCAACGGTGTACTCGGTGCAGCTACCTCAATTGGTTCAGCTTTGGACGGATCGGGAGAAGACGTATTAAATTTTGGAGCAAAAATTACTTTGGCATCAGGTCAGGTTCCGGGAATTTACAAGAACACGACTGCTTTTAATGTTATAGTAGCTTATGACTAATAAGCAATAACCGGCAATAAATAAACGTTGTATTTTAGCAACGTTTATTTGTTGTTTTGGCAAAGTTTTACTTTAGACAGAGGTTTTTAACAAAACTAACAGGCCCTAACCTTTTATTTTATTACTTACAAATGAAAAAAATTACTCCATTCAGTTTACCTGCTTTTTTAACCATGCTCTTTTTGGGCAGTTTTTGCTG
>JBBKXU010000203.1:0-12071 GCA_037969645.1 Ferruginibacter sp.
GTCAATTGCTTTGCTGTTGTTGTATATGTCGTGTAAATCAACTTTTATTTTTGCCATTATAATAATTAATATCGATACAGATCGAACTAAAAACTAAAAACTAAAAACTAAAAACTAAAAACTCCTGACTCCTAACTCACAACTAACCTGATCCCGTCTTTCTCAAAACTAATCTTCCGCTGCCTGTACAAATTACCCGTCGTCATTTTAAACGTTTTCTTACTCATGCCAAAAAATGAATAAATTTCTTCAGGATCACTTTTATCATGGTAAGGAAGATAGCCGTCGTTTTCTTTTAACAGACGGAGTATCTTTCCGGTTTCATCTTCCACACGATCGTAGCCAGGTTTGCCGGCCGAAACATCAATTTTCCACCTGAGATCGGAAGTTTTATCTTCAGGATAAATTTTCTTAATAAACCCTGTAAGTTTATCACCCGCGGTTATATTTCTGTAAATTTCGTTGTGGTGTAAAACGCCGGTGTGTTGGTTGTTGATAATACAAACATATCCAATATCAGTACGGCGGTAAACAATCAGGTCAACTACTTCCAGCTCTTTTACAGTCAGTTCTTCATTACTTAAAAAAGGTTCTAGTTTTTCTGTAGCCGCCAATCTGCCGGTTTGTTCATCTAAGTAAATTTTTACCAGATACTCACCATTTGGTATCATACCCATTTGCTGTTTAGATGTAGGCACAAACAGATCCTTCATCAAACCATTGTCTAAAAAAGCACCATGCTCGGTAACAGTTACTGTTCTCAACTTTACAATGTCTCCTAAAATGCCCTTTGGCTTTTGTGTTGTGGCAATTAATCTATCCTCACCATCGTGGTATAAAAACACAGTCAATTCATCGTCAATTTTTGTACCTGGTGGCACAAAACGCTTTGGCAACAAAATTCCCTCGGCACCATCGTCTAAATAAACCCCAAAATCTACCTCACGTATTACCTTTAAACTATTGTATTCTCCTGTTTTAATCATCATTCAATTTTATGGGCAAAGGTAAGTTATTAAGCCTGTCGGCGGTTGTAAACCCTAGCGGCGGTTGGCTTAGCCATTTTTTCAATAGTTGCCGTTTATTAGCAGCCGTAGGCGTTAATTCAGTATCTTCACTCAATTTTTAAATAACTATACATTGAAGTTTACAGAATTTGGATTTGACGAGCGCCTGATGGAAGGAATTGATGCCTCAGGCTATGAAAACGCAACCCCCGTACAGGAACAGGTTATTCCGCTGATAATGGAAGGTAGAGATGTGATTGCATCCGCCCAAACAGGCACCGGTAAAACCGCGGCTTTTTTATTGCCGCTTATTAATAAGATCATTACCGACCCGCACGAAGATCACACCAACAACGCATTGATAATTGTACCAACCCGCGAGCTTGCTATACAGATTGCACAGCATATGGAAGGCCTTTCATACTTTACTTCAGTTAGCTCCATAGCCGTTTATGGCGGGGGAGATGGAAATGCATTTGTACAGGAGAAAAAAGCTTTGAGTCAGGGTGCCGATGTGGTTATTTGCACACCCGGTAAAATGATGTCGCACATAAAAATGGGCTACGTTAAAATGGGAGGGCTTAAGTATTTGATTTTAGATGAAGCCGACCGTATGCTGGATATGGGCTTCTATGACGATATCATGTTTATCATTGACAGTCTGCCTAAGAAAAGACAAAACTTATTGTTCTCTGCCACCATGCCTCCAAAAATAAGAGACATGGCCAGAAAGATTTTGCATCAACCGGAGGAAATTAATATTGCCATCAGCAAGCCACCCGAAAAAATAAAACAAGAGGCATTTATTGTTTACGATACCCAAAAAATTCCGTTGGTAAAATTGTTGTTGAAAAAAGCTGATTTCAAATCGGTGCTAATTTTCTGTAGCAGTAAAATAAGTGTTAAACAACTTACCCGAGATTTAAAACGTGCTAAATTTTTAGCCGATGAAATTCATAGCGATCTTGATCAGGATAAAAGAGAAGATGTTTTAATTCAGTTTAAAAGTGGTCGATTACCCATTTTGGTTGCTACCGATATTTTAAGCCGTGGTATAGATATTGATAATATTGAATTGGTAATAAATTATGATGTACCTCATGATGGCGAAGATTATGTTCACAGAATAGGCCGTACAGCAAGGGCTGCAGCCGAGGGCAGTGCATATACATTTGTTACAGTAAGAGAGCAGCGTAAGTTTTTAGCCATAGAAAAATTATTAGGTAAACCAGTACCAAAAGCCACCGTGCCCGAGGAACTTGGCGAAACGCCGGCTTATAATACAAACCCGCCAAGAGCACACGGTGGAAATAAAAATTTCAGCAAACCAAGGCGCTTTCAGGACAAGTCAAAGCGGTAAACGGTTATAACAAATATTTACCAGGCTTTTTTCAGTGTTTCTGTGTTTCAGTGGCAATGTTTCTGCCCTGGCTGAAATATATTTGTAAAAACAATTTCCATCAGTTCGCTATCCACCATATTAGCCAGTCCTATAGAATATTTACACGGCATTACTACTTTTAAAGGCGATCTTTTAAAAAAAGAACTTGGCATTTTTAATTTTAAAGATTTACTGGAGCATTATCCTTTTCGCCATGTTGATAAAACAAAGCTTGATAAGATTGCAGGTTTATCGCCGGGTAACGAATACGCACAGGTTGCTGGTAAAATAACGCATATTGATATTTTAGGAGAGGGCAGAGGACGAAGACTTACTGCCAAACTGCAGGACGAAACCGGCGAAATTGAACTGGTTTGGTTTCAGGGTATAAGTTGGATACAAAAAGTAATCGCCGTCGGGCATCAGTATTTAGTATTCGGCAAACTCGGTTTTTTTATCGGCAAACCGCAAATTGCACATCCCGAAATTGAAAATTTTACGGCCGAAAAAGCCGATGGAAAATATTATCTGGAGCCTGTTTATCCATCTACCGAAAAATTAAAAGCAAAGGGGCTCAATGGCAGGGCCATTGGCAAATTAACTTATGCCCTGCAGCAATTGCTAAGTGAAAAAGATCTGCCCGAAAATTTACCGGAGTCAATTATCAACCAATATAAATTCATCAGCCATTTTAATGCCTGCAGGCAAATTCATTTTCCGGCAACTGTTAAACATTATCAGCATGCGGTTAGGCGGTTAAAGTTTGAAGAACTGTTTTTTGCACAACTGCGACTGGGTTTGATAAAATCGGCAAGGCACAGGCATAGTAAAGGGCAGGTTTTTAGTCAGGTAGGCGACCTCTTTAATTCATTTTTCAAACGATATTTACCATTTGAGTTAACAAACGCACAAAAAAATGTGTTAAGGGAGATACGAAAGGATACAGGCAGCGGCAAACAAATGAATCGCCTCTTACAAGGGGATGTTGGCAGCGGTAAAACCATTGTTGCATTGATGATGATGCTGATTGCGGCCGATAATGGTTTTCAATCCGTACTGATGGCGCCAACCGAAATTTTAGCACAGCAGCATTTCAACAGTATCACCGATCTTTTAAAAGATATGCCGGTTTGTGTAAAATTGCTGACTGGTTCATCTAAAGGCAAGCAGCGTAAAGAGGTACTTAATCTTTGTGAAGATGGCTCATTGAACATTTTGATTGGAACCCATGCAGTGATTGAAGACAAAGTTGTTTTTAAAAACCTTGGTTTTGCAGTAATTGATGAGCAACATAAGTTTGGTGTGGCGCAGCGGGCTCAGTTGTGGAAAAAGAATACCATTCCGCCACATGTGCTGGTGATGACGGCAACACCTATTCCACGCACTTTGGCGCTTACCGCTTATGGCGATCTGGATTACAGCGTGATAGATGAGTTACCACCTGGCAGGCAACCCATCAATACCCTGCACCGTAATGAAAGTGCAAGGCCGCAGGTAATGGATTTCGTTAAGGAAGAAATTGCGAAAGGGCGGCAGGCATATATTGTTTATCCGCTAATTGAAGAAAGCAGTAAAATGGATTATGAAAACCTGATGAAAGGTTTTGAAGAAGTAAAGTCTTTTTTCCCTGAACCCAAATACTGGATAAGTATGGTACACGGAAAACAAAAATCCGATTTGAAAGAAGCTAATATGCAAAGATTCGTAAAAGCTGATACACAAATAATGGTAAGTACCACGGTTATCGAAGTTGGTGTTAACGTACCCAATGCAAGTGTAATGGTAATTGAAAGCGCCGAGAAATTCGGACTATCTCAATTGCATCAACTTCGTGGTAGAGTAGGAAGGGGCGCCGAAAAAAGTTTTTGCATATTATTAACAGGCTATAAAATATCAAATGATGCCCGTGAACGGTTAAAGATAATGGTGGCTACCAATGATGGTTTTAAGATCGCAGAAAAGGATCTGGAGATACGTGGCCCCGGCGATATAGAAGGCACTAAGCAAAGCGGTCTGTTAAACTTTAAACTGGCAAACATTGTCCAAGACAGGGTTATTTTAGAAGCTGCCCGAAATGCAGCAGAAAATATTTTAGAATCGGACCCTGACATGAATAAAGAGGATAACCTCCCAGTTAAAAATTATTTGCAGCAGCAAAAAGGTAAAACGGCCTGGAGTAAAATTTCGTAAGTAATTATGACGGATTTATGATAATCCAAAACATCATTTTTATCGCATTAATTCAGTAAATTGTAAAAAAGAGCTAATTGAAGATTCTATATACCATATTTCGTCCATTTATTTTATTGCTGTCATTTTTAATGATTATGGAGCATGTTCAGGCCCAAATGGAGTTTATTCAGAATAAAGGACAATGGGACAGCAAGGTTGAGTACCGTGGTGAATTTTCGACCGGCGCATTCTTTATCGAGAAACAGGGTTTTACAGTTGTTCTGCACAATCCCGAAGAATTAATACGGGTTGGCGCCCAAATGCATGGCCACGATCCCAGTAAAATGTTAAGCGGCGAGCCCATTATTCTCAATTCTCACGCTTATAAAGTGAAATTTTTAGGAGGCAGTTCATTTGCAAAAAATGAACCCGATAAAATTCAACCCTATCATAATAATTATTTTTTTGGAAACGACCAGTCTAAATGGGCGGCCGAATGCAAAATTGCACAGGCGGTAGGTGTTAAAAACATTTACCCAAATATTGATTTGAGGTATTACAGCGATGGCGGAAGAATGAAATACGATATAATTGTTCATCCCGGCGGTAATATTGATGCAATTGCTATGCGATACACCGGCGCAGATAAAATTGAAGTGAAGAATAAGGAACTGATGATTAATACATCGGTAGGTGCCGTAAAAGAATTATATCCTTACACCTATCAGGTGCAGGATGGTGCAAAAAAAGCGATTAACTGCAAATACGTTGTTAAAAATAATATTGTTCGTTTTAAAGTTGGCTATTACGATCCAAAAACTACGATCATCATTGACCCTACTTTAATTTTTTCAACCTTTACAGGTAGCACGGCCGATAATTGGGGCTACACCGCAACCCCGGCTCCCGACGGTAGCTTTTTTGCAGGTGGTATAGCATTTGGAACAGGCTATCCTGTTTCTGCAGGTGCTTATAGAACAGTTTATCAGGGTGGGATAGACGAAGATGGCACCGGAGGGTATGATATCGCTATTATTAAATTTTCGGCCAACGGAAGTAACCGCTTGTATGCTACTTACCTTGGTGGAAGCCTTAATGAAGCGCCTCATAGTATGATATGCGATCAGGCGGGAAACTTAATAGTTGCCGGTCGCAGTAATTCGCAAAACTTTCCCGGCACATTGGTTGGCCCTGGTGGCAGCTACGATATTATAGTTACAAAAATTAATGCAGCCGGAACTGCATTGATAGGTTCTGTAAGAATTGGCGGTACGGGACAGGATGGAGTTAATATACGGGGTAAATATTTTTCGCCTGCAGGCGCAGATGCTACCCGCCGCAACTATGGCGATGATGCCAGAAGCGAAGTGATTTTAGATGCTGCTGGCAATATTTTAGTGGCTTCCTGCACCCAGTCGGCTAATTTTCCGGCTACACCGGGAGCTTTTCAAACCGTTTTCGGCGGTGGGAATACCGGAACAAATCATTTTCCACAGGATGGAGTGATATTAAAACTGAACTCAAATTTAACTTCTGTTTTATTTGCTTCTTTTTTTGGCGGCAGTGGCGACGATGCTTGTTTTGTTTTATCACAGCACCCCACAAGTGGTAATATATTTGTGGCAGGAGGTACTAACAGTACAAATTTGCCGGGCAACAAAACCGGAGTTTTACAGGCTACATATCAAGGTGGAGAGGTTGATGGATTTATCACCGAGATACTAAATGATGGTTCGGCAATTGTGAGAACAACCTACCAGGGTACTTCTGGCCATGACTTGGTCTATGGTATTCAATTTGATAAATTTGCATTTCCATATATCATGGGCACTACTACCGGCAGTTGGCCGGTGATAAATGCGGCATTCAGCAATGCCGGGAGTAAACAGTTTATCAGCAAACTGCAACCAGATTTATCGGCTTATGTTTATTCAACCGTCTTTGGCACCAATGCAGCTGTGCCTAATCTTTCTCCAATTGCTTTTTTAGTTGATAGATGTCAGAATGTGTACGTGTCGGGTTGGGGTGGTGGTATAAATATTGATCAACAATATCCTTCAGCCGGTACGGCAGGTATGCCCGAAGTGAATCCACTACCTGGTATTCCTGCTGCCGATGGCAAAGATCTGTTCTTTTTTGTGTTGGAGAAAAACGCACAGAGTCAGCTTTTTGGTACTCATTTTGGTCAAAGCGGCGGACCAAATAATTTAGGAGATCATGTTGACGGAGGTACAAGCCGTTTTGACGCAAACGGGGTTATTTATCAGGCAGTATGTGGGTGTGGTGATAACGGCCGCTTCTTTCCTACAACAAATGGATCCTGGTCCCGCACAAATAACTCTTCTAGTTGCAATCAGGCTTCAGTAAAAATAGAAATGAATTTTGCAGGCGTAGGTGCCAGCGTAAAAGCAACGATTAACGGAATAGTTGATACCATTGGCTGCGTGCCGTTAACCATTAGATTTACAGATACATTGGCAAAAGGAAAATCCTATATCTGGAACTTTGGCGATGGCAGTCCTGAAGAAACAACTTTCGCTCCTAATAATTCAATCTTACATACATATACAGCAGTAGGGGAATATACTTTAATGCTGGTGTCAATTGATTCGGCTACCTGTAATATTGCAGATACAGCTTTTGTAAAAGTGCGGGTAGGTAATAATGAAATTAATGCCGATTTCTCCTTTTTTAAATTAGACTCCTGTAACAGTTTGCGCTATCAGTTTACAAATCTTACCGTTGCAACGGTACCTACATATACGGGCCAGAGTTTTATTTGGGATTTTGGTGATGGTTCGCCAAAAGTAAGATCTGGTTTTGCGCCGCAGAATCATACATTCCCTTCAACCGGCACTTATATTATTACGCTTATTGTTGATGACACTACGTTTTGTAATGCACCAGATACGGCTATTAAAACTTTGCGGATAAGCCCCAACGTAAAAGCAATATTTTCGACTCCTGCAAGAGGCTGTGTACCCTATACAACCGATTTTAAAAATCTGTCGCAAGGTGGTACCGATTGGTTATGGGAATTTGGTGATGGCGCTACGTCTACACTTTTTGAACCATCACACACATATACTGCGACAGGTACATATAATGTACGCCTGATTGCATTTGATACAAGCACTTGTAATAAGGTAGATACATCAGCATTTTTTCAGGTCACCGTATTTCCTATACCTACAGCTAATTTCAGCTGGACACCAAATCCGCCACGGGAAAATACAATAACGCGATTTACGAATTTGTCAACAGGTGCAAACAGATACCTGTGGGCATTTGGCGATGGCGAAAGTTCCACGCTTGTTAATCCTACGCATCAATACAATGCAACCGGCACCTACCAGGCAACATTGTATGCGTTTAATACCGCTGATTGCATTGATAGTTTAACGCTGGATGTTCCGATAGTTATAGTTCCTTTGTTGGATGTGCCAAATGCATTTACGCCTGGTAAGTTTGGTAAAAACGCTATTGTAAAAGTCGAAGGTTTTGGTATTGGAACAATGAACTGGAAAATTTATAATCGCTGGGGTCAGGTAGTTTTTTCTAGCAGCGATCGTAACCAGGGCTGGGATGGAACTTTTAAAGGAGCATTGCAGGCGATGGATGTTTATACCTACACACTGGATGTAGAGTTTACTGATGGACAAAAACTTAGAAAAACGGGGGATATAAGTTTACTGAGGTAAGAAAAAATAAAACGAATGATCAAAAAAATAAAAATATTATCGCTTATTGCCTTTTGCCTTTTGCTAATTGCACCTGCTAAGGCGCAGGATCTGCATTTTTCGCAGTTCTTCAATTCGCCGTTGAGTACTAACCCGGCTAACACGGGCTTTATACCCGATGCTGATTACAGGATAGGAGCCAATTATCGTAATCAATGGAGTTCTGTAATGTCGGTACCCTACAAAACAATCAGTGTATTTGGCGATGCACAGGTTTTTAGAGACAGGTTAGACAATGGATGGCTTGGCCTTGGTGGACTTTTATTAAACGATCAGGCTGGCTCCGGCAGTTTAACCGGTACAAAAATATATGGTTCAGTTGCTTATCATCAAATGCTGGGGTTGAGCAGTTTGCTTTCTGCAGGATTTAATATTGGCTGGGCCAATAAACAGATCAATACTTCTAAACTTAAATTTCCTGATCAGTTCGACGGCAAGTTTTTTGATAATACTCTACCTACATCTGTTGTGCTTAATAACAATAATGTAAGTTATATGGATGTACACGCTGGTATGAACTATGCCTATTTCCCTGATGAAAATGTGTACATAAATGCAGGCTATTCGCTGCAGCATGTAAATCGGCCCAGAGAAACTTTCTTTAATGATTTAACAACTAATGGACGTATACCTATGCGGCAAACGGCTTTTGTAAATGCTATTTTAAAGCTAAATGATAGAGTTATCATTAACCCCAATGCCTATTTTTCTACGCAGGCAAAAGCAAAGGAGTTAGTTGTTGGCATTAATGCAAATTATAATCTCTCTCAATACGGCGAAAATGGCGAAATGCAATTTATTGCCGGTGTTTATTACCGCCTTGGCGATGCTGTTGTACCTATGGTTGGGTTCGAAATTAAGCATCTTCAGCTTGCCTTCAGCTATGACGTTACGCTGTCTTCTCTAAGTAAATTCAATGGTTATCGTGGTGGGTTAGAATTTAGCCTGATAAAAAAAGGATTTTATCCCGACAATGTCGACAGGCAGTCCATCTGTCCCGATTTTTATTAACGACAGTTTCATCAACTCGCCTTTTTATCCGATTTTTACACAAATAATGTTTCATGCAAACTGTTGATACCGTAGTAAGCGGCGCATTACACTATATTGATCTTTTTAAAAAAATTGTAGGCGATAGCTATGTGTACACTGATGACGAAAGTTTAAACAATTATGCACATGATGAAACGGAGAATCTACATTTTTTACCCGAAATTGTAATAAAACCCAGGACTGCAAAAGAAATCAGCGGCATCATGCTTATTTGTAATGAGCACAAAATACCCGTAACGCCTCGTGGCGCAGGTACAGGGTTAAGTGGTGGTGCTTTGCCGCATTTGGGTGGAGTTTTGCTTTCGATGGAACGCATGAATTCCATTGTAGAAATTGATGAACGCAACCTGCAGGTAATTACCGAGCCAGGTGTAATTACTGAAGTTTTGCAAGACGCAGTTAAAGAAAAAGGATTGTTTTATCCGCCAGACCCTAGCAGCCGCGGCAGTTGTTTTATTGGTGGCAATATTGCTGAAAACAGCGGCGGCCCAAAAGCTGTAAAATATGGTGTTGTGAAAGATTATGTACTTAACCTGGAGATTGTTTTGCCAACTGGTGAAATAATGTGGACAGGCGCCAATGTGTTAAAAAATTCAACCGGGTATAATTTAACACAGCTGATTGTGGGAAGTGAAGGAACTTTAGCGATAGTAACGAAGATTGTATTAAAGCTCTTGCCACATCCAAAATATGATTTGTTGATGTTGGTGCCTTTTAACTCATTAGAAAAAGCAGGTGAAGCGGTTAGCGCTATATTCAGAGCGGGTTTTACACCCAGTGCGATGGAACTGGTTGAAATAAATGCGTTGAAAATTGTAAGTAAATTTGTTGATAGCGCAGTAGTACCTGTTACTGATGAAATGGAAGCTCATTTAATTATTGAAGTAGATGGCAATCATCAGGAAACCCTGATGGCGGAGATGGAGTCCATTGCCGAGCTGTTATTACAATACGATTGTGGCGATGTTTTTTTTGCAGATGATGCACAGCAAAAAGCAGAACTGTGGAAACTACGCAGGCGTGTGGCGGAAGCGGTAAAAGTTGATGGATATACTATTGAAGAAGATACTGTTGTACCCAGGGCCGAACTGCCTGCATTGATTCGAGGTGTAAAAGCGCTGGGCAAAGAATACGATTTTGAAGTAGTATGTTATGGCCATGCCGGAGATGGTAATTTGCATATCCGCATTAAAAAGCCAGGCAGTATTTACAGTTTAAATAACCCGGAAGTGATTCCGGCGCTGAAAGCATTGTTTAAGTTGGTAAAATCATTGGGCGGTACCATAAGCGGCGAACATGGCATTGGCCTCATACAAAAAGAATATATGAATATTGTTTTTGACGATGCAGGGTTACAATTAATGAGAGGAATAAAAAAAGTTTTTGACCCCAATAATATTTTAAACAGTGGTAAAATTTTTGACAACTGATTAAACCAAAAGAGAGTCTTCAATTCAAAGAGCTTTAAAAAAAACTAAGTACACATGAAAAAAGTAACATTCATCTTGGCAATAACCATCAGCGTTTATTCAGCTAGTGCTCAAAAAGAGAGAAAAGCGGACAGCGAAAACGAAGGTGGCTTTAAGAAAGAGAATATGTTTGTTGGTGGTAACCTTAACCTTGGCTTCAGCAACATAAGTACCGTTTTAGGAATAAGCCCTTATGTTGGCTACAGCGTAAACAGGTACCTGGATGTTGCCACATCGGTAAATTTCAGTTATATCTCTCAAAGAGATTATCAGGAGTATGGCGATAAGATCAGGCAGACCATTTATGGACCCGGTGCATTTGTACGGGTGTTCCCTCTCAGGTTTATTTTTCTTCAGGCTCAATACGAGTTTAACCTGATTAATTACAGGTATATCCCCGCTGATAACAGTGTTGTTTTCACACCTTCACGTGAAAATTTTAATGCCAGCAGTTTATTGGTGGGCGGTGGTTATGCCGGCGGCAGAGAAGGTGTAGGCAGCAGCTTTTATTATTTTTCTGTAATGTGGGATGTGGCCAAGTCGCCGCAGTCGCCTTACATAGATGGTTTAGGCCGAGCCGTTCCAGTTATCAGGGCTGGTTACAATATTGCTTTGTTTCAGGGCAATGGTAGAAGGAGATAGGGATTTTAAAGGTATTTTGCTAAACCATCTGCCTGTTTAAGTACTATCAGTATATCTTCAACCTTGTCGTACAAAAAATCTTCGTTTTGCATAGTTTGTATAAAGGCAAATAAATGGTCGTAAAAACCCGCACTGTTTAGTATAAATATTTTTTTATCATGAATGCTAAGCTGGTTCCAGGTTAGCATTTCAAAAAATTCATCCATTGTGCCATAGCCGCCAGGTAATATAATGGCCGCATCACATTTTTCGTATAGCATTTTTTTTCGGGTATGCATGTTATCAACAATAATCAATTCTGTAATGCCGTCGTGATGGTGCTCCCTGTCTTTTAAAATTTCAGGGATAATGCCAATTACTTTTCCTCCGCTTTCCAACACAGCGTTTGATACTGCACCCATAATCCCTTTGTTGCCGCCACCATAGATTAATGTAATTTTTTTTGATGCCAGCAAGCGCCCTAAAGCTTTAGCTTCTTCAACAAACAACGGGTTATTGCCACTTTTAGAACCGCAAAAAACTGCTAATGAATTTATCTTCATAAAACTTTATTGATTAATTACCCGCAAAGACACGATATTTTCTTTATTTTGAAGATTATTTTTAT
>JBBKXU010000204.1:0-2951 GCA_037969645.1 Ferruginibacter sp.
ATATTGATGGTGCCCATCCTGGTATATCTATTTATGCTGAATCCGGTCATGGCCACTTCATATTCGTTATTTGTTGTTGGTTCCACTTCATTGGTTGGTGCATATAATAACTACCGAAAAGGAATGGTAAGTATCAAAACAGCTTTCCTTTTTGGTTTAACTTCCATAACTACTGTTTTTATAACAAGGAAACTGGTCATGCCGGTTATTCCTGAAGTGCTGTTTAATATTGGTGATTTTGAAGTGAAGCAATCGATGGCCATTATGGTTTTGTTTGCTGTGCTGATGTTAATGGCTTCCATAGCCATGATAAAAGGAAGAAAGGAAGTTATGCAAACAGAAGCAAGGTCTTCGGCTGCCGATACTGCCAGACTTTTACTATATGGTGTTTTGGTAGGATTGGCTACCGGGTTTCTGGGAGCAGGCGGAGGCTTTTTAATTATACCGGCTCTGGTGCTTATTCTTAAAATGCCGATGAAGAAAGCAGTAGGCACGTCTCTTTTAATTATCGCACTCAATTCGTTAATTGGATTTACCGGCGACTTAGGAAATGTTGATATCGACTGGAAATTTTTAGGCATCATCACTGCCATTGCCATTGCAGGTATTTTTGTTGGCGGTGCCATGGCGAAAAAAATTGCCGGCGAAAAACTTAAAAAAGGTTTTGGTTGGTTTGTATTGCTGATGGGGATTTATATAATTATTAAAGAACTGTTTTTATAAAAAAATATTTCCCACAAAGCCACTAAGTACACAAGGAAATGCTTTGCGGGCTTTGTGCCTTCGTGGGAAAACAAACAAAATGGAAAAAGAGAATAAGAATATAGAAACATGTTGTGTAGTTAGCTGCGACATTCCTTTAGGCGAAACATTTTGGAATAATCAGTACGATGCTAAAACAACCGGCTGGGATTTGGGCGAAGTGTCGCCACCACTCAAAGCATATATAGATCAGTTAACCAATAAAAAGTTACGCATTTTAATTCCGGGTTGTGGTAATACGTATGAAGCTGAATATCTTTTGCAACAGGGGTTTACCGATGTTACGGTAATTGATATTGCTCCAATATTAGTAAATCAATTAAAAGAAAAATTTACTGGCAATCCCAATATCAAAATTATCTTAGGAGATTTTTTTGAACACAAGGGAGAATATGACCTGATACTGGAACAAACTTTCTTCTGTGCCATCAATCCGCCACTGCGAAAAGATTATGTAGCAAAAATGAATGAGCTGCTTGCGATGAATGGCAAGCTGGTCGGTGTTTTATTCGATCGTGAATTTGAACAGCAGGGCCCTCCCTTTAGTGGCTGCAAATGCCAGTACGAGCCTATGTTTGAGAGCGATTTCAATTTTAAGATATTTGAACTTTGTAATAACTCATTTGTGAAAAGAGAAGGGACAGAGTTGTTTATCAACTTTCAAAAAAAATAGCTGATGAGGATCATCTGTAATTGTTACATATGTTACCATTCGGGGCAATAGAATTTAGGATATTTGCATTATTAAAATCATTAAATAAAAATTAAATAATATAATTATGTTTTTTCAACACATTTACGACAAGAGCCTTGCACAGGCAAGTTATTTTATTGGTTGCCAAAAGGCGGGTGTAGCTGCAGTGATAGATGCAAAAAGGGATGTTGATACATACATGGAGATTGCGAAGGCAAACAACATGAAGATCACACATATTTTTGAGACACATATTCATGCCGATTTTCTGGCTGGTTCAAGAGAACTTGCCAAGCTTACCGGAGCCCAATTATATTTATCTGATGAAGGTGGCGAAGGATGGGAATATGAGTTTCCGCATCAGGGATTAAAAGATGGCGATAAAGTACAGGTTGGTAATTTAAGTTTTGATGTACTACATACACCAGGACATACGCCTGAAAGTATCAGTTTTCTTTTAACAGATAATCCGGCTTCTAAAAAACCAGTGATGTTGTTTACCGGAGATTTTGTTTTTGTTGGTGATATCGGAAGACCTGATTTGTTGGAAAAAGCAGCAGGAATGGCTGGTACTGCAGATGCCGGCGCTTTACAAATGTATAATTCCATCAATAAATTTGCCGAGCTGCCTGATTATATCCAGGTGTGGCCCGGACATGGCGCAGGTTCTGCCTGTGGTAAGGCTTTGGGTGCTGTACCCAGCACTACAGTAGGCTATGAAAAAATAAGAAACTGGGCTTTACAATATGAAAATGATAAGCCAGGCTTTGTAAAATATTTATTGGAAGATCAGCCCGAGCCGCCAAAATATTTTGCAATGATGAAGAAGCTAAATAAGGTTGATCGTCCTTTATTAACGGAAGTTCCTAAATTAAAAAAATTGTCAGCTGATGAATTGAAAACTGCAATGACAAATGGAATTAAATTGATTGATGCCAGAACTAAAGTTGATTTCGCAGCAGGATTTATTCCCGACAGTATCAATATACAAGGTAATAACGCTTTTGCTACATGGGCAGGATGGTTTTTAAAGTATGATGAACAATTTATGTTGTTGGCAGATGAGGGACAACTGGATGACCTTACCCGGAAACTGATGCGTATAGGACTGGATAATATTTATGGGTATGTTCCATCCACTTCGGCTTGGACAGAGTCTGGAGGTGATTTACAAAAAGTAAATAATATTTCGTTGAGTGAAGCAAAACAATTGATTCAAAACAATGGCGTGCAGGTTGTAGATTTAAGAGGTGCGTCGGAATTTAATGCCGGGCACATTGCCAAGGCCGACCATGTATTTGTAGGGACACTAACAGATAATTTGAATAAAGTAAGCAAGGATAAAAAAGTAGTTATTCACTGCCAGGCTGGCGACAGGGCCTCAATTGGCTATTCTATTTTAGCAAAAAATGGATATACCAATGTGTCAAATTTTTCCGGTGGTATTAATGAATGGGTGAATGAAGGGGAGCCGGTTGTTTTATAATAATTGAAT
>JBBKXU010000205.1:0-2667 GCA_037969645.1 Ferruginibacter sp.
CTCTTTGCCAGCTCGGGATTTATAAAGCTAAGTCCTTCCTGTTGACCGCTACGTACCAAATAAGGACGAAAAATTTCGAAATCGTTTACATACATTAAATTTTCATCGTAGCTGCCGCCACGCACACTGTACTGCGATGTGAGTTCATTATTACTGCCCACTAATATTTTTATCAGCGCCTCTACACCGCCGGTTGTGCTGGGCATGGTAATGGCATTTTTAGGATTTATTTTGGTGAGACTGGATTCAGTTCGTTCTTTATCATCACTGATAACAACAGTTTGCAGTGTTTTGCCGCCCGGTTCCATTTGTATGGTTATCTTTTCTTCTTCGCCATCGCTTAGTAAAAAATTCTTTTGTAGTTCGTTAAAACCGGTGTTGGTAAATACCAAAGCAAACGGTCGGCCAGCCGGCACATTCATTCTAAACTGCCCGCTGTCATTGGTTGTAAGTCCGGTTCTCTTACCCAGAATTACAACTGATACTTTTGAAATGGGGTTATCATTTTCGTCAACAACCCTGCCGCTTATCCAGGCAGATTTGGTTTGCGAAAACGATGATAATGTAGCCAGCAGTAAAAAGAAAGTAATGGCAGTTCTCATTATATGAAGATATATATATTATTGTATTGCAATGCCCTAAATTTACAACTCAAAATTAATAATGTGATTAAAAGAATTTATACGCTGATTGTTGTTTCGGTATTAGTCTTTTCCTGTAACGACGGTAAAGATAAAACCGGCACGTTAAAGGAAGATGCGGTGGTTCGAACTACAGACAACAAGGATTTAATTTATTTAGATACCGCCGAAAATATCCGTAACATTTTATGCCAGAGCTGGGTTATGGAAGATGATGAAGATGCTTTGGAAGGGATGGCTGAAGATTCGAAGTTTGACATACCTTACCGGAGTTTTTAT
Source organism: Ferruginibacter sp. (assembly GCA_037969645.1). GTDB lineage: Bacteria > Bacteroidota > Bacteroidia > Chitinophagales > Chitinophagaceae > Ferruginibacter. Next base: position 921 of record JBBKXU010000205.1, read on the forward strand.
TTTGCCACCGACGGCAGTTTTGTGAAGAACCCGAGGAATGCCATGGATTATGGTACCTGGACCTATGACGATGCAACAAAGATCATAAATATCAATGTTGCAGATGGGGGAGTGAAAGATATTTACAAAATTGCCAGAATAACATTTGATGAGTTGGTGTTGGTGAATGTGGGCATTAACAGTGTTACTAATTTAAAATTTGTTTCTTCGGGGAAGCGGTTTAAAAACGCAAGCAATGAAACTTATCATATTTCAAACAACCGCTGGCGCATACCGCCCCAGAAAAAGGAATCAGATTCGGCCATTCATCAACGACTGAAAGAAAATATTCATTTTTTCATTTTGTTCTATAAGAGCGTGCTTGCCAAGGATGATAAGTCAGTTTCTTTCTGGGGACTTCCATCCTGTTTTAAATGGTATGGCGGGGCCATTTACTTAAAAAAGGAAGATGAATTAAAGGAAAATTGGATTGACTGTTTTTACAATAAAGAGCAAGCCATGAAAGCATATGCCATCGCAGATAAATTACTGAGTCAGAAATACGAATGGCCAAAGGGGGAACAAAACTGGCTTAAGTTGAACCTGGCAGTAGTAGAACTGATGTATAAAAAGATGGATGAAATACGATAAATCCGTTTCATTGCAACAAGGTTGTGATAATTATTGCGCTGATGCTTCTAATCATATTAAAAAAGCGTTATTTTTGAAACGTGAAAATCTTCTTTTTCTTATTAAGTTTCTTTATGCTGTCGCTGTCGTACATACCCTGTACCGATAGTGAAGATTGCCATGAAATATCCGAAACAAAGATTTTGGCCTTTGATGATCACAATCACGGTAGCCACGAAACTGAGGCCTGTACGCCTTTCTGCAGTTGCGCCTGCTGTGCTGTACCCGTGCAAGTGCAACAGGTATTTTACACCGTAACTCCCCTAAAACATTTTCAATCTTTCGATTTTCAATACAGCGATGATTTCCGCTCTTATACCGCCCATGCCATCTGGCAACCTCCACGACTCGGTTAGTATCACCATTTTATTTTAGTAAGATCTTGTGCCTTTGGGCATACTGTTCAGTTATACCAGAAACTGCCAATAGATTTTTTGTTATTAACCAATCAATCAATTTTCATGTTGAATACGATCATTCATTTCAGTATAAAAAATAAACTCATCATTGGGGTAATGACCATTGCCCTGATTGTTTGGGGTTTATGGAGTGCATCAAAATTACCGGTAGATGCATTGCCCGATGTTACCAATAACCAGGTTCAGGTTATTACAACGGCTCCAACGCTGGCTGCACAGGAGGTTGAACAGTTTATTACTTACCCGGTTGAAACAGCCTTGTCGAATATCCAGGGCATTGAGGAAATGCGTTCCTTTTCACGTTTTGGATTAAGCGTAATAACTGTTGTGTTTGAAGAGAAGATGGATATTTATTTTGCACGCCAACTCATTGCCGAAAAATTAAAAGTTGCCGAATCGGAAATTCCGCCAGAGATGGGAAAGCCGGAGATGGGCCCGGTTACAACAGGCCTCGGCGAAATTTACCAGTACGTCATCCATCCAAAAAAAGGTAGCGAACAAAAATATTCTGCCATGGACTTACGTACCATGCAGGACTGGATTGTGGCCCGGCAACTCACCGGTATTGCCGGTGTGGCAGAGGTAACGGGTTTTGGTGGTATCAGCAAACAATATGAAGTAGCGATTAACCCCGACAGGTTGAAGGCCATGAATGTAAC
>JBBKXU010000206.1:0-6646 GCA_037969645.1 Ferruginibacter sp.
CAAAAAATGAAATTGACTAAATTACTCATGGCCGTAATTGTATCGGCCACCATGCTTTTTGTAAGCTGTAAACCAAAAGATGGAGATATTAAAACAGCGGTTGAAACTGCCTTAAAGGCCGACCCGATGATGACCGGAACTACGGTTGATGTAAAAGACGGTGTTGTTACCCTGGGAGGCGAGTGCAAAGATGAAGCTTGCAAAGCCATGTGTGAAAAAACAGTAGCTTCCGTTAAAGGCGTAAAATCTGTTGTTAATAATTGTTCGGTTGCTCCTGTAGTTGAGGCACCAGCTTCACTTTCTACCATTTTGGATGCTGCCACACAGCAAAAAGTAAACGATGGTCTAAAAGATATGCCTGGTGTGTCGGTTGAGTTTGTAGGCGATAAAGCGGTATTAAAAGGCGCTGTAACTAAAGCACAAAGAATGACCATTATGCAGTTGTTAGCTTCTGCAAAAGTACTTTCGGATGTTACCGGTTTAACAGATAAATAATATTAATTACAACTTAAAAAACAAATAAAATGGCATTACAAGATAAATACGCTGAGTTATTACAAGCAGCCACCACTATGGGTGTTGCCAACTTAGCTTCAACAGAACAGGCTGGTGTTTTACACGTTAGCGGCACAGCAAACAGCTCTGCAGATTATGACGCACTTTGGGCATTATATGCAAGGATTGACCCCAATATGGCAAGCGGCGATCTGTTGATGAATATTGACGTAAAAGCGGATGCGGGCTCATTATTGAAAGTAACAACCGACAGCAGTAACCTAAACATCAGAAGTACACCAAGTACCGAAGGAGCTATTGTAGGCAAAGCTGGTCATCACGAAATTGTTACATTGATTGAAAAAACTGATGACAGCTGGTGGAAAATAAAAACAAAAGACGGCGAAGAAGGATATGCATATGCACAATACCTTTCTCCCGAAGCTTAATAATTTTTAAGCCCTGAATGAAAGCCATCCTCTAACCGGGATGGCTTTTTATTTGTAGCTTTAGTACAAAACAATTTTATGAAGAAATCAATACTGCTGGTTGGCGTAGCATCCTTTTTCTTAAGTAGTTCTTATGCTCAATTTTTTAAAAAAGATGCAGGTCTGGCCCATACTTTTTCTATTGTGGCCCGTGATGCCGTTACCGGCGAAATGGCTGTAGGTGTACAAAGCCACTGGTTTAGCGTGGGTACAGCTGTTAGCTGGGGCGAGGCCGGTGTGGGCGTAGTTGCCACACAATCTTTTGTAAATAAAAGCTATGGTTTAAAAGGGTTGGAGCAGATGAAAAAAGGAAAGACGGCACCTGACGCAATGAAAGAATTACTTGCAGCTGATGAAGGCAGGGAAGTTAGACAGGTAGCGATGATTGATGCAAACGGCAACGTAAATTCCTTTACCGGTAAAAGCTGTATTGATTATGCAGGCAATATTGTTGGTAAAAACTATGCCGTGCAAAGCAATATGATGCTGACGAATAATGTAAATGAAGCCATGGCCAAAGCGTTTGAAGGCAGTGAAGGAAAACCTTTGGCTGAACGTGTTTTGCTATCCTTGCAAGCTGCACAGGCCGTTGGTGGAGATATACGTGGTAAACAATCAGCTGCTATTTTAGTTGTTGCTGGCAAAAGCACAGGCCAGCCCTGGAACGAACGCCTGATTGATTTACGTGTTGATGATCATAAAGCGCCATTAGATGAGTTAAACAGATTGCTGCGTTTATTCCGTGCATATGCTCATATGGATAAAGGTGATTTGGCCACCGAAAAGAATGACATGAAGTTGGCGATGGAAGAATATGGCGCAGCTATGAAGATGTTTCCGGAGAATCTGGAAATGCAATACTGGACAGCCATCACACTTGCTAATAATAAAAACGTTGCCGAAGCATCTAAATTGTTACAGAAAATCTATAAAAAAGATGCCAACTGGCGTGAGTTAACAAAGCGTTTACCAAAAGTGAATTTATTAACAGTGTCGGAAGCCGACTTAAAGGAATTATTAAAGTAAATTTGTAAAAAAATATAAATGAAATTTATAAACAACATAGCTGCTGCGCTGCTATTTTCCATGATCATTTTTTCCTGCACGGCACAAACAAAAACAAGTTTGACCGCAGCGGAGTTTGAAAAAGAAATTACAACCAAAGAAAATATACAGATTCTGGATGTAGGAACACCCGGCGAGTTTTTCGGCGGCCATATTAAAAACGCCTTACAAGCCGATTGGAACAATAAAGCAGAATTTGAGCGCCGGGTAGCTTTTGTAGATAAAAATAAACCTGTGTATGTGTATTGCCTTGCTGGTGGCCGAAGCGCTGCGGCAGCTGACAAAATGCGTAAAATGGGTTATGCCAATGTAATTGAACTGGCCGGTGGTACAAATGCCTGGCGGGCTGCCAACCTGCCTTTAGAAGGTAACAGCAACGAAAAACAAATGACTATTGAGGAATTGAATGCAACGATTACCGGCTCAAAAACTGTATTAGTTGATTTTGGTGCACCATGGTGCCCACCTTGCAAACAAATGGAACCCGTTTTACAAAGTTTAAAAGATAATAACAAAGACAAGTTCACTTTTATAAATGTAGATGGAGGCAGAGACCAGGATATTCTGCAACAATATAAAGTTACAGCCCTGCCTGTATTTATTGTTTTTAAAGATGGTAAGCAGGTTTGGCGTAAGGATGGGATTGCGACAGAAAAAGAACTTGCAGAGCAAATAAACTAATCCTGCGTTAATTCTTTAATAAAATCACTAACCAAATAACTGATCAGTTTACCGGTTGTTTCATTTTTACGCCCGTCAGCTAATTGGGTAGCCCCTTCACAAATATGTAAGTAAGCTGGTTTAGAATCCTGCGCTATAAAAGTTACATATTTGCGGGCCATTAAAGCGGTAATGCCGCTAGGTGTCATAGCACTGCTTAATACATTTTCAACGCAATCAAGGTCAATGTCTATTCCCGTATAACTGTCTTCGGTAAAGCCCGTTGCATGAGCTACAGCCTGTATAAAATTCTTGCGCTCATGAATAAATATTTCCTCGTAGCTGATATAATCTAAAAAAGGGTTGTTGTGTATATCCATTAGTATACTCTGCGGTAGATAATTTTCATGTAACCCAATCATACAATATTTGCCCAGATAGCCGTCTTCTTCGGCATACCGGAAACCATTGCCGCTATGCCTTCCTTCTGCCACACTGTAATCAGTATGTGCGTCCAGGTTTATGCAGTTTATCTGCGAAAGTGGTATCACATCTGCTTTGTGCAGCCCCTTGGCAACTCCTTTAATGATGGGGTAAGCATTATTATGTCCACCGCCGATAATGATGGGTATTTTTTTACAGGAGGCAATCACTTTCAACAAATCCTCAACTTCTTCATCAACCATATTAAGCGCATGGCGGTAAGCATCTATTTTCTCTTCCTCATTATATGCATTGTTTTCAATTAAAAACTTAATATCGCCAAAATCAAAATGGCCGAGCAGCAACGTGTTTTCTCCCGTTAGGTAATCATTACTTTGTATGTTTAAAAACGCATTCAGGAACGAATGCCAGGCAGTTTCGGTGCCACCTACCCCATAATTAGCTTTAACGCCAAAATCTTCAGGAATCCCCAACAGCACATACTTTGCCGATGATTCCTGGATCACATCGGGCCACTCACTGTCGGGTTTTAAAAATTGTAATCGCTCCCCCATTTTGGTCTCAAAACGGCGTACCCTGGTCATAGATAAAATATCTTCTTTGGAATAAAACTTAAAATGTTTCATAGATGGAAGTTAGGGAAATTCTCTTTGCAAACAGGATAGGCTATCAAATAATTAATTCAACGCCAGATGCCCATTCCTCTTCAAGCCTTTTTTTCTAAAATAATTAACGTTCAGTTCTCAAAAATAAAATGGGTTGGTATAGTCTTTGTTTACTCCCTGATATGAAAAAACAAAACATCTTTTCCGCCATTTTATGCTGCCTTGGCATCGGCCTTTCGGCAGCAGCCACAGCACAATACGATAACAGCTTTCAAAAAGGAACGCTTACGTTCAGCGCCGGCATAGGCCTGGGTAACGAGTATAAGTCGGAGTACTCCAACTCGGCTATTGGTATAAAAGCCGTGGTGGAAAAAGGCATGTGGCAGGCAGGCCCAGGTGTAGTTTCGCTGGGCGGACAGGTTGGTAACTCCTTTTCAAATGGTGGCAACCTAAAAGATTACCGGGCCAGTTCAATTATTGTTGCAGGCCGCTCGGCCTGGCACCATGGCTGGAATGTAAACCGCCTGGATACTTATGCCGGACTTTCGGCAGGCGCAGGGTTCAATCAATATAAATACGATAAGAACGGAACGGTAAGGCAAAATGAAGTAGTGCCGGTTTTTGGAGGCTTTGTAGGGGCATCTTATTTTATAACTCCTTCTTTTGGTATTAATGTAGAGGCCGGTCGTGATATTACCCAGATACAGGGTGGTATTATTTTAAAAATAAAATAAGCTTGACTGATTTGCTATTTTTGCTATTACAGATGCAGTTACAACAACCAATGAACGCTATTACCAGCATCAACCGGAGGGAGATAAATATTCTGCAGATAAGTATCCTCAGCGGATCGGCATTAGCTATGTACAAGGCATTACAAAACCTGGTAAAACATGTTGGTATTGAAACCGGTGAAACCCTTCGCATGTGCGGCCTGTATCCTGCACAGGTAATGGAGTTAGATGATAAGTTGGGTATGATCGCCAGAAGTTACCGGTCAAACATGGTATTGCTGCCGGAATTACCGGATAGCACTGTTGAACTTCGTATGATCTCTTAAAATTTCCCGAAATAAAAATTACTGTGTTACAAAGATTCCCCTGCCAGTAGATACTATACCTGATGTTTTATTGCCAATATCAGTTTCTACACCATTTTTCCAGAACTTGGTAATTATATAATTATAGCCGTTAATTCCATTCACTTCGTACCCCGCAATGAAAACATCATTTCCATATACAGTAATAGCATAAGGGTTTATCCAATTCAAATCAGTAGTATTGGAAAGATTTACAGATTCTCCCTTGCTGTTCCAGTATTTACCTACTGAATAGCTACCTACAGGGGCATTTAAAGGGTCACTTTCAGAACCCGTAGCATGTACTACGCCATTATGAACAGCTATTGCTCTGATTTGGGCATCTCTGGTTCCATCTGAAAGCCGTACTGACTGTCCATTTTTCCAATACATAGCAACCTTTTTATTTCCGATCAATTGAATTCCTCCCACATAAACATCATTACCATCAACAGCAATTGAGAGCGGAGAAACATAAAAGCCAGGTAGGTTAACAGTCGTTGTGTTCTTCCAGAATTTAGCTCCACCCGATGGGCTGCCGTCTGACCCGACTATATAAACATCATTACCAGATACTGCAATTCCATAAGCGTGTGCATAATATGTTCCGTCTGTTATTCTCGTTTCAACTCCGTTCTTCCAATACTTAATAACACGTCCATTATTTTCCGCTTCGCTGCCTACTATATACACATCATTCCCAACCACTGTCATTGATCCAAACTCGGCCAACGGGCCCGTTGAAAGTGGTGTGGGTATTCCATTCTTCCAGTATTTTATTATTATGTCACCACTTGGGGCATCTTGTTCAATTCCTCCAACATATACATCATTGCCGTTTACAGCAATGGCATGTGCAACCGCCCCTTTTGTACCATCTGTCAGATGTGTTGCCACTCCGTTTTTCCAATAAGTGGCCACGCCAACGGTTCCCCTGGATTCAGATCCGGCGATATATACATTTTTAGCAACCGGGATAAGATCGTTTTTTTTACAGGAGGTTGCAATTGTAATAATGCTCAGGATCGTAAATAGTTTTAGTATGAGTTTCATGTTTTAGGTTTGTTATTAAGTGAATCGTTCAAAAAATCAGACCTTTTAGAAAGAGCCTCAATGTACTGGACAATGCATTAATAAAATTAGCTGCATAACATTACGGTAGAATTAAATATCTCTTGCATTTCAGCTTTTAATGAGTTATATTTATAGCAGTTCTTTTTCCACGCTTTAAAATGTTACGTTATGAATCTCCTCCAAAAATTTCAAACCTGGGGCGATAAGCATCACCCCAAGTGGCTTGATATTATCCGTATTGTACTAGGAATTTTCCTATGTTATAAAGGGGTTGACTTTCTACGAAACACCAGCGACTTAATCAGTCTCATGGAGGACAGGTCTCCCTTCAGCGGTTTTGTAATTATTTTGTTGGGGCACTATGTGGCATTTGCCCATATCATTGGCGGATTCTTTTTAACCATTGGTTTGTTTACCCGTGTAGCCTGTTTAATACAGATACCAATTCTTTTGGGCGCTGTAATTTTTGTAAATATTGGTGCAACTCAGGCTACTTTCAGCCCCTATTCCGAATTATTTCTTTCCATAATTGTATTGTTGCTGTTATTCTATTTCCTGATTATTGGTAATGGGCCGCTTTCTATAAAAGTGCCGCCCGAAGAGCATTTAAAGGAACACAGGAATTATGAACATAAAGTTAAGGGTGAACCAGAGGAAGTTTAATATTGGAAATTACATTAACCGGTCATGCCTAAAATAAAAAAAGGTCTGCATCACTTTTTACATGGATGCAGACC
>JBBKXU010000207.1:0-2989 GCA_037969645.1 Ferruginibacter sp.
ATACGATACCGTACAGCGTACCGAAACATTTAAAACCCGTGAGTTTGCGGTTGAAAAATCGGAAGACATAAATGGTCGTACCATTACCAATTATGCCAAGTTTCAATGTATACAGGATAAAACCACCATTATAGACAGGGTAAACATTGGCGATGAAATAAAAGTGTATTTCAATATCAAAGGAAGCAAGTGGGAAAAAGACGGAAAGGTTAATTATATAACTAATTTAGATGCGTGGAGAATTGAGCAGATTCTGCAATCAGGTGCTTCTAATACTGATAATGATTATTTAGAACCATTAGATACGTTTTCAGCTACCCCGCCCGATGCGGTGGATGATCTGCCGTTTTAAAGACCCCCTCCGCCCCCTAAATGGGGAACTTGGAGAATGCTAATAAATGTTTTCTGCTTTTTTGGATAAACACCAAACGCAATGCAACAAAAAATCTCTCTTAAATTGCTTCCTTCGGAAGCGACCGATGAAACAGCTGTTAAACGGCTGATTGCTGGTAATACCGGGAAAAAGATATCCTCTATTTCCGGTTATCATATTCTTAAACAATCTATTGACGCCAGAGCAAAAACAATTTGGGTTAATTTAACGGTGAATGCCTTTATTGATGAACCTTTTATTGAAAGGGGGATTCAGCCATTCAATTTTAAAGATGTAAGCAATGCAGAAAAGCGTGTTGTGATTATTGGAGCAGGGCCTGCAGGCTTGTTTGCAGCATTACATTTGATTGAAGATGGTATTAAACCCATTATTCTGGAAAGAGGAAAAGATGTAAGATCGAGGCGAAGGGATTTGGCCATACTCAACAAAGAAGGAATAATTAACCCCGAAAGCAATTATTGCTTTGGCGAAGGCGGCGCCGGCACTTACAGCGATGGCAAATTATATACCCGAAGCAATAAAAGAGGCGATATTGACCGTATTTTAAACCTGTTTGTAAGGTTTGGGGCCGAAGAGAAAATCCTTTACCAATCGCATCCGCATATTGGCACAAATAAGTTACCACAAATTATTACTGCCATGCGGCAGCAGATTATTGATTGCGGCGGTGAGTTTTTGTTTGAGAAAAAAGTAGTTAACCTCCACATTGAAAATGAAAAAATACAATCGGTTAAAACTGAAGATGGAAATACTTTTAAAGCCAATGCTTTCGTTCTGGCAACAGGACACAGCGCCAGAGATATTTTTGAACTGCTGCATAAAAAACAAATTCTAATTGAAGCCAAAGGTTTTGCACTTGGTGTACGAATTGAGCATCCGCAGGAATTAATTGACAGCATACAATATAATTGCAGTGTAAGGGATGAAAATTTGCCACCGGCTTCCTACTCTTTGGTTAAACAGGTGAACGAGCGTGGCGTATTTTCTTTCTGTATGTGCCCAGGCGGCATCATTGCGCCGGCGGCAACATCCGCCGGTGAACTGGTGGTTAACGGCTGGAGCCCATCTAAAAGAAATAACCCTTTTGCGAACAGCGGCATGGTGGTGCAGGTTGAGGCAGAAGATGCGTTTAGAGAATTAAAAGCTGCTGGCAATAAAGATATAAACCCATACGACCCGCTGTTACTTTTGCATTTTCAGCAAATGGTGGAGCAAAACTGTTTCAATGCCGGTGGCGGAAAATTTGTAGCGCCGGCGCAGCGTATGGTCGATTTCTCCAATGGTAAGTTATCATCCTCTCTGCCCGACAACTCCTATTTACCCGGTTTGCAATCATCGCAACTTAAAAATGTATTGCCCGGTTTTATATATCAATCGCTTGCAAAGGGCTTTACAGAGTTTGGCAAAAAGCTAAGAGGCTATTATACAAACGATGCCGTTGTTGTTGCTACCGAAAGCCGCACATCATCTCCTGTTCGTATTCCACGTAACAGCGAAAGCCTTGCTCACCCCCAATTAATAAATTTTTACCCCTGTGGTGAGGGTGCTGGTTATGCCGGTGGTATAGTAAGCGCAGCTATGGACGGGGAAAGGGTTGCACGCCAATTAATGTTAGTATTAACATAGGGCATTGCCATTTGTATAATTGGCTTTTATTATCCTTCATACATGCCTACATTTGACACTCTTAAAATAATCTCAGATATATGAACATTTTAGAAGTACATGATCTTAAAAAATATTTTGCCACGCAAAAAGCGGTCGATGGAATAAGTATGAATATAGAAGAGGGCAGCATTTTTGGCTTGCTTGGCCCCAATGGTGCCGGCAAAACAACCCTGCTGCGTATGATAACCGGCATTTTTTATCAAGACAGCGGTGAAATTCTATTCAACGGCAAAAAATTCAATCCCGAAAAAGATGTTGAACATATTGGTTATATGCCGGAGGAAAGAGGGCTGTATAAGAAAATGAAAATTGGCGAACAGGCTGTTTACCTGGCCCGGTTAAAAGGCCTGACTAAGGCCGATGCGAATACCAAAATAAAAGCCTGGTTCGAAAAACTGGAAATGGAAAGCTGGTGGAACAAAAAAGTGGAAGACCTGAGTAAGGGTATGAGCCAGAAGCTGCAGTTTGTAACTACCGTATTGCACAATCCTAAGTTGATTATTTTAGATGAACCTTTCAGCGGCCTCGATCCTGTAAATGCCAATTTAATTAAAGATGAAATTTTGCGTTTACGTGATGAAGGCGCTACTATTATTTTTTCAACGCACAGAATGGAATCTGTAGAAGAATTGTGCGACGATATTGCTTTAATACATAAATCGAACAAAATACTCGACGGAAAACTAAATGATATCAAACGTCAATATAAAATAAACACATTCGAAGTTGGAGTGAAAGCTTTTAATAACGAAGTTTTAAGAACAGAACTGTTACAAAAATTTGATGTCTCGTTAGCCAATTTTAAAACCCTGGAAGACGAGTTAAAGATTAACATCAAATTAAATGAAGGCGATACACCAAACGATTTGTTAAACTTCTTAACTTCTAAAGGAGAAGTGTCTCATTTTGTAGAGTTAATACCTAGTG
>JBBKXU010000208.1:0-7580 GCA_037969645.1 Ferruginibacter sp.
GTTTTGGGCGTTGCCGAAGCAAATCATGCAGGTAACGATTTTCCAAAAGAACAACAGCAATTCAATTTTGAATTTAAAGGTCTGGTTGCTTTTTATGATCCTCCAAAGAAAAATATTGCCGCCGTATTTAAATCTTTTGATGATGCCGGAATAGCGGTTAAAATAATCACAGGCGATAACGAGGTCACTACCAAAACCATTGCAAGGCAGGTTAATTTTAAAGGAGCAGAAAAAAGCCTGGGAGGAGAAGCACTGAATGCAATGACAGAAATGGAATTAAGAGATGCCGTAAAACAGGTAAATGTGTTTACCAGAATGTTCCCAGATGCAAAACTGAGGGTGATAGAAGCATTAAAAGCAAATGGCGAAGTGGTTGCTATGACAGGCGACGGGGTGAACGACGGACCTGCATTAAAGTCGGCTCATATCGGCATTGCCATGGGTAAGAAGGGTACTGAGATTGCCAAACAGGCTTCGTCAATTATTTTAACCGATGATGATCTGGCGAAAATGGTTGATGCTGTTGCCATGGGCCGCAAGATCTACAGTAACCTAAAAAAGGCAATTCAATATATCATCTCTATTCATATACCCATCATACTTACCGTTTTTATTCCGCTGGCATTGGGCTGGATATATCCAAATATATTTACTCCGGTGCATGTTATTTTCCTGGAGCTTATCATGGGGCCAACCTGCTCCATCATTTATGAGAATGAACCCATCGAAAAAAATATCATGCAGCAAAAGCCAAGGCTCTTTACCAGTACTTTTTTTAACAGGCGTGAGCTAACTACCAGTGTAATTCAAGGGCTTGCTATTACATTAGGTACTCTATTTATATACCAATATGCAGTTCAGCAGGAGAGCAATGAAAACATTACCAGAACAATGGTATTCACAACCCTCATTGCGGCTAATGTTTTTCTAACACTGGTTAACCGTTCCTTTTATTATTCAATTATAACAACGGGCAGGTATAAGAACAATCTTGTGCCCCTGATTATTTTGATAACAGTAGTGCTTATGGCATTGCTGTTGTATGTTCCTGCGTTCAGTAAAATGTTTCAATTTGAAATGCTAAACACGCGGCAATTAACAGTGAGTTTGGTGGCTGGGTTTGTTTCCGTTATCTGGTTCGAATTTGTAAAGTATTTAAAAAGGCGGAAGGCTTAATTCAAACTTATCTGTGCAACAATCTCGTCCATTTGAATTCCGCTATGACTTTCATCATACACACATTCCCCGTTTTTAATTACGAGAATTTGTGGCGATTGATGGTAAACAGCAAAATCATCGGCAATCTGAGTGGAAAGCGACCGGTGCTTTATTAAGTCGAGGAAATAAAAATCGATGGATTCAGGTTGCTGGTTTCTCTCAAGTCTGCTTTTAGCCATGCTGCTAATAGAGCAACGGGTGCTGTGTTTAAAAATCACCTGCGGCCTCAAACTGGATAATTCTTTAATTTCTGTAATTTGGTTTGCACTGTTTAAGTCAATCCAGGTCATAGCACAACGTTATATTAATGAACTATATTTTCGTTCATTGGGCAACCCGATTTGCGGCTTGAACTGCAACTGCTAATCAATGCTGTAACAGTAATAAGTACGATTAAAGCTAAAAATATTTTTTTCATCATTTTCTTTTGGAGTTAAAAACTTATTATTGCAAAAATAACCTCTACAAAGTTAATTTACGAAAGCAAAACGAAGAAATACCAATTATTATTACTTTATAGTCAGTTATTTTTCAAAAAACATAGGAAATCAGCTTGTAAAGCATTCATTTAACCTAAAATATAACCTCAATAATGTTAAAATTAACCCGTCCTATTGCCTTTATCGACCTTGAAACAACAGGCGTGAATCTGGCAAATGATCGTATTGTTGAAATAGCTATTATTAAAATTTCGCAGGATGGTAGCCGTCAGGTTAAACGAAAGCTCATTAATCCCGAAATGCCAATCCCTAAAGAGTCAAGCGATATACACGGCATAACAGATGAAATGGTGAAGGATGCCCAAACTTTTAAGCAGGCAGCCAACGAAATAAAGATGTTTATTGATAACTGCGACATGGGCGGATACAATAGTAACCGTTTTGATATTCCCATTTTAATGGAGGAGTTTTTACGTGCAGGCATGGATGTTGATTTAAGCGACCGAAAAATGGTTGATGTGCAACATATATTTTATACAATGGAGCCGAGAACGCTAACGGCAGCCTATAAATTCTTTTGTGAAAAAGAACTGGTTGATGCACATAGTGCAGAAGCAGATGTTGACGCTACTATTGAAGTGCTGATGGCTCAGCTAAAACGTTATGAAAATCTTGGAGATTCAGTTGAGTCTATCTTAAGTGTGATAGGCGAAGATAAAATTGTTGACTATGCCCGTCGCTTTAGTTTTAATGATAAAGGTGTTGAAGTTTTTAACTTTGGCAAACACAAGGGAAAAGCTGTAAAAGATGTTTTAAAGGCTGAACCTCAATATTATGACTGGATGATGAGGGGCGATTTTCCGCTGCATACCAAACAAAAACTTACCGAAATACTTAACAGAACCTTGTTAAAGAGCAATTAATTAACTTTTGTAGAAATTATGTTGATAAGCCGTTCCGTTATTTATTGTAAATTTGAGAGCACTAAATAAGCCTGTTTTTGGAAAAAATTGTCATCATACCAACCTACAATGAAAAAGAAAACATCGAAAAAATAATCGATGCAGTAATTGGCTTGCAGCTTAAATATCATGTTCTTATTATAGACGATAACTCTCCCGATGGCACAGCCGAAATAGTAAAATCGTTATTGTCTAAATACGCCGGGCAACTTTTTTTAGAACAACGTACCGGAAAATTGGGTTTGGGCACGGCTTATATTTATGGCTTTAAATGGGCAATTGAAAAGGGTTATTCATTTATTTTTGAAATGGATGCCGATTTTTCTCACAATCCAAACGATTTAGAAAGACTATATCTTGCCTGTAAGCAAGGCGCCGGAGTTGCAGTAGGCTCACGCTATGTAAAAGGCGGAGCAGTTGCCAACTGGCCTGCAGATCGTATTATACTCTCTAAAGGAGCATCTTTATATACACGCTTGATTACCTGGATGCCTGTAAAAGACCCTACCGCTGGTTTTGTTTGCTATACAAAAGAAGTGTTGGAAGCTATAAACCTTGATGAAATTGGCTTTGTGGGTTATGCTTTTCAAATTGAAATGAAATTTGCTGCCTGGAAACTTGGGTTTAAAATCACCGAGGTTCCTATTACTTTTATTGACCGTGAATTTGGTGCCAGCAAAATGAATAAAGGTATTATTAAAGAAGGCGTATTGGGTGTACTTAAATTACGCTGGCAAAGTATGTTTAAAAATTATCGAAGAAAAGTTACCAATACCGACTATTCAAACAATGTAAAATTTCATCAGCCCGATGTTGTTTTAGAAGGTAAATAAATCTTCAGCTTCGTTGTCTTCTCAAAATATTTTTCTCCCTTTTATGTAATATTTTTTAAAACTGCATCTGTATAGCAAAACATATTGTTATGCAGAAAATAATTTTATTAATAGCCGCATGTGCTTTTGCAATGCTTGCTTTTAAAACTTCCGATTCGTTTATCGTTACGGGTAAAGTAACTGATATTGACGGTAACCCTGTATCCTTTGCTACCATAAAAATAAAGGGAACATCAACTGGCTTATCTGCCGATGCTAATGGCCACTACTCTGTAAGGGTAGCAGACGAAAATGCGGTACTTATAATTATTGCTGCATCTTTCAAGCAAGTAGAAGTAAAAGTTGGTGCGCAGAGGGTTATTAATACTGTAATGGAAAAAAGCGGTACCGACTTAAAAGAAGTAGTAATTACGTCTACTTTCGGCACTAAGCGTACTGCAAGAAGTACTTCGTCGAGTGTGCAGAACCTTAGTGGGGACCAGTTAAATTCTATACGCCAAACTAATGTAAACAATGCTTTGGCAGGTAAAGTTGCTGGCGCACAAATCAGAACAAAAACAACAGCCAAGCTTGGCGCAGAATCTAAAGTAAGATTAATAGGGGAGAACAGTTTTATGCCAGCAGCAAATAATGATGATTTTGGAAGAGAAGGCTACGATTACATTCTTGAAAATGCTTTTTTAAAAACATCAGGTAATCCGCTTTCCACTTTCTCAATTGATGTTGATGCTGCGTCTTACAGTAATATGCGTCGTTTTTTAAAGCAAGGAATTTTACCTCCGGCAGGCGCAGTGCGAATTGAGGAAATGGTAAATTATTTTAAGTACGATTATCCGCAACCAACAAATGATGATCCTTTTTCAGTTAATACTGAGATTAGCTCTTGTCCGTGGAATCCGCAACACAGGCTGGCGCTGGTTGGACTGCAGGGTAAAATTATCCCAAGAGAAAATCTTCCATCAAGCAATATTGTTTTTCTGATAGATGTTTCAGGCTCTATGTCGAGTGAGAATAAGCTACCACTTTTAAAACAGTCGCTTAAATTATTGGTTGACCAGTTGAGGGAGAATGACAAAGTGAGTTTATGTGTATATGCAGGTAGTGCTGGGCTGGTGCTGCCAGCAACAAGCGGCCTGCAAAAAAATAAAATTAAAGAAGCTATTGATTTACTTGAATCAGGCGGCTCAACAGCAGGTGGTGCCGGTATTCAGTTAGCCTATAAAACCGCAACAGAAAATTTTATTAAAGGCGGGAACAACCGGGTGATACTTTGTACCGATGGAGATTTTAATGTGGGTGCCAGCAGTGATGCATCATTGGAAACTATGATAGAAAAGGAAAGAGAGAGAGGTGTGTTTTTAACCGTGTTGGGTTTTGGAATGGGTAACTACCAGGATGCCAAAATGCAAAAGCTGGCAGATAAAGGAAATGGTAATCATGCCTATATTGATGGCTTGAGCGAAGCAAAGAAAGTTTTGGTAACTGAGTTTGGCGGAACACTTTTTACCATTGCTAAAGATGTAAAGCTGCAGATTGAATTCAATCCAGCCGTTGTACAGGGATACAGACTTATTGGTTATGAAAACAGAATGCTTAATAAAGAAGATTTTAATGATGATAAAAAAGATGCCGGTGATTTGGGCAGCGGTCATACTGTTACAGCCCTTTACGAAATAATTCCTGTTGGTTTACAATCGGAGTTTTTAAAACAGGTTGATACATTGAAGTACCAGGCTGAGGAAAAGTTTTCAATCTCCAGTTTTAATAAAGAGTTGATGACACTAAAGTTGCGGTACAAACAACCTGATGATAGTACCAGTAAATTAATGGAAGTACCTGTACTGGACGGGCAGAAATCTATTCAAAACACAACTGCTAATTTTCGCTTTGCTGCTGCGGTTGCAGAGTTTGGGATGTTGTTACGTAATTCTTCATTTAAACAACAATCTTCTTTTAAAGAAGTTATTAGCATGGCAACAAATGCCCTTGGCCCCGATAAGGAAGGCTACCGTAAGGAGTTTCTTAAACTGGTACAGGATGCTAATACCATTGCCAAAAGGGCTGAAAGAAAAAGGAAGAATTTAGAGTTTGTTGATGAGGAAGAAACTGAAACAGTATCAACAAATAAATACAAAAACAAACTAATAGACAAAACGAGTTTCATATTTCAATAGTGATGGTTGTTTATGCCGGTCATGATTGCGACCCAAGAATTTTAATAAATAGACGGAGCAACTGACCGGCTTTTTTTATTGGTCCCTCGCCCTCCCCTGACACTTAGGATTTAAATGCAGGATGAAACTGGTGCAATGTATTCCTCAAAAACTCCCTGTCTAAATGGGTGTATATTTCGGTGGTGGTGATGCTTTCATGGCCAAGCATTTCCTGCACTGCTCTAAGGTCGGCACCGCCTTCTACTAAATGCGTAGCAAATGAATGCCGGAATGTATGTGGCGAAATTGTCTTTTCAATTCCCGCTTTTATTGCCAGGTCTTTCAGCATTATGAAAATCATCACCCGGCTGAGTTTACTTCCTCTTCGGTTTAAAAAAAGAAAATCTTCCTGTCCTGATTTAATATTTATGTGATTGCGGATATTGTTTTTATACATGTTGATGTACTTGATGGCATCGCTGCCAATAGGTACCAATCTTTCCTTATCGCCTTTACCAATCACCCGTACAAAACCAATATCTAAAAACAAACAACTGATACGCAGGTTCACCAGCTCTGTAACCCGTAAACCGCAACTGTACAGGGTTTCAAGTATGGCTTTATTGCGGCCGCCTTCGGGTTTACTCAGGTCTATCTGTGCAATGATACTTTCTATTTCTTCAAAGCTCAGGGTATCGGGTAAAGATCTTTTTTGTTTGGGTGTTTCCAATAGGGCAGTAGGGTTTACGGTAACTATCTGCTCAATAATGCAGTAAGTATAAAAGCTACGCAGCCCCGAAATTATCCTTGATTGTGAAGCAACCGTCATACCCAGTTCACTCACCCATTGCACAAATTTTTCAAGATCTTTCAATTCCAACTCTTGTGGGGTTACCATTTTTTCTGTGGCCTGTAAGTAATCGGTAAGTTTGTCTATATCACGCAAGTAGGCCTCCACGGAGTTAGCCGCTAACGATTTTTCTAACTGAAGCCAGGCCTTAAATCCCTTTTTATAAGGTTCCCACATGATGCAATCAGAGGTTTTAAAAATTAAGATTCTTAATTAAAGTCAATTATACACTATTTTCGCTGCTTAAATTTCGTTAATAGTTATCAATTTATACTATGGAGGCAGTTAATCTTCGTTCGTTTAAACAAAAAGTAAGGTATCATAAACGACGTTTAAAAAGTTTTTTAACCAGGTTAGAAAAAAATCCTCCACGTGGGCTTGATAAATTAGCTATAAAGCTTGAACAGGAAGTTTGGAAAGAAGTTGACTGCCTTAGCTGCGCCAATTGTTGCAAAACAATGACGCCAACTTATACCAAAGCAGATATAAAAAGGATTGCAGCTCATTTTAACGAGACGCCGCAACAGTTTAGCGATAAATGGCTGGTTTACGAAAAGCGGGATAAGGACTGGCAAAACAAAAAACAGCCATGCCAGTTTTTAAATTTGAAGGATAATAAATGTTCTATTTACGAAGTGCGTCCGGCCGATTGTTCAGGATTTCCGCATTTGCACAAAGGCAAGATGGTTGATTATATGCACGTGCATAAACAAAATCTTGAGTACTGCCCAGCAACTTATAAGCTTGTTGAAAAAATGCAGGAAGCAATTAATGGATAATTGTTTAATTGTTAATGGATAATTTTTCCTGACGTCACCTTATCCCTAATCAAATGTTATCTGCTATTTTGTCTACTGATTGTGTTAAATGCATTATCCATTATTCCATTATCAACTATCCATTACAAATACACATCTTCAATTAAAAAATACTCCACCGGCTCATCTTTTAAAATAGTGATTGAAAGAATATTGAATTGTATTCTTTTCCATTGCGGCTCTTGGTACAAATATTCTTCCGCCGCATTTATCAGGTTTTGAATTTTCTTATTGTCTACAGCGTCTTCTGGGTATCCGAATTTTTTAGTTAGCCGCGTTTTTACTTCAAAAAAATGCAGGACGCCG
>JBBKXU010000209.1:0-7364 GCA_037969645.1 Ferruginibacter sp.
GTAACCCGGGAGTTGGTAAAAGGCAGTATTGAAGTATATCCCATTGCCGGTTACGGAGCAGTGGAAATGGGGCAACATTTTTTTCACAACAACCAGGAACCTGAACCGGCCGAACATAAGATTGGAAAATTTGTTCAACTTTGGAAAAATGAAAACGGTGCCTGGAGACTTACCCGTATCATCAGTTTACATTAAAATTGCAGAAAATGAAAATACAGGTTGATGAAAACATCAGTTTGGAATTTTTAGAAGAGATTCACGCTGAATCGTTGTATAATGTTGTCAATTCCAACCGGCCTTACCTTAGGGAGTGGTTACCCTGGGTTGATAATATGCAGACTGTTGCCAATTTCAGACAGTATATCATCAACTCAAAAAAACAGGCAGCAGATAAAACTGACTTTAGTTTCGCCATCATCATTGATAAAAATATTGTTGGCCGTATTGGTATGCACCATATCAATCAACAAAACAAGATTGGGGAGATAGGATATTGGCTGGCCAATGGTTTGCAGGGCAGGGGTATTATAACCAATTGCTGCAAAGCGCTCATCAATTATGGATTTAATGAGCTAGGACTAAACCGTATTGAAATTAAATGCGGTGTTGGAAATGAAAAAAGTTGTGCTATTGCAGAAAAACTACATTTTAAACCAGAAGGCATTCTGCGTGGGAGCGAATTGCTAAACGGTAAATTCATCGACCTGCATTTATATGCAATGCTTAATGATGATTGGGAAAAACTAAATAAATAGTCACCATCAATCAAACTCATTCCTGAAACCAAGCCCCTTAACATTCTTCACGCTTTCCATTACAATATCATCCTGATATTCTTTAAAGGCTTCAAGTTTGCCAGCAATAGAGGTGTCGTGCAGGGCTAAAATTTGTGCAGCAAGTATACCAGCATTTTTTGCACCATTTAAGGCAACTGTAGCAACAGGTACACCGTAAGGCATTTGTAAAATAGAAAGTACAGAATCCCAGCCGTCAATACTGTTGCTGGATTTAACCGGTACACCAATTACAGGCAAAATGGTTTGTGCTGCAATCATGCCCGGCAGGTGAGCAGCGCCGCCGGCACCGGCAATGATAACTTTTAATCCACGTTCTTTCGCTTTGGAAGCATATTCACGCAGTCGCTCTGGTGTGCGGTGCGCCGAAACGATGGTGAGCTCGGGCTCTACTTCAAACTGACGCAGCATTTCAGCGGCGCCTTTCATTATTTCGAGGTCGCTTTCGCTGCCCATTACGATGCCTACAAGTGGATTACTCATTTGTTCTTTTTTTCAAAAATAAACTATTTAACCAAATCTCCTTTTAGTCGGAGCAATTCAGTCTCTGCTAATTTAGTATTATAACGTGCAGCAATTAACCTGTCGTAGGACAGTTCCAGACTTTTTTGTGTTTCTCTTAGCTCGAGATAAGTTGATATACCAAGTCTTAATCTTTCTAAGGCGATGAATACATTTTCTTTTGCCAACAAGATATTTTCTTCCTCCAGCGCTAAAGTCTTTTTCTGTAACTCATAGTCTTTAAATGCATTGGTGATGCCCAGATCAATTTTTGATTTTTGATTTTGGTAAGAGATGTTTAAATAATCAATATCTAACTGTGCCTGTTGAATCTGGCGTTTTGCACTAAAGCCGTTAAAGATGGGGACGTTAATTCCAACACCATAATTAAATCCGTTATTACGGTTGAACAGTGGTGTAAAAGTATTGATTACCGTTTGGTTTGTAGTCTTGGAATAATTGTATGCTGAGTTAAAACTAACTACCGGCCAACGCTCCGCTTTTCTTTCTTTTAAAGTAAGCCTGCTGATATCTATATTTTTTTTGGTGACAAGTAGCTCAGGGTTGGTAGCTTCAACGGAGCCTAAAATATCAGCAATAATAATATCTTCTCTAAAAGTTATGGAATCTACTACTTCGTAACGGGTATTCATTTCCACATTCATCAGCTGGTTCAATTGTTCTTTCAACTGGTCAATTACGGTTAGCTGCTTAAGCCGGGCAGCTTTTTGAGCATTTAGATCAACCTTGCCTTGCAGTAATTCGGGTTTGGCTCCCAAACCTACACTTAGTTTTTTTTCGGCCAGTTTAACACGGTCTTCATTGATACTCATCTGCTCTTCAATTGCTTTTAGCAATTGTTTCTGCCTCACTATATTGTAATAATTGTTGATGACGGTGGCAACAGAACTTACTATCTGGTTTTTTATGTTGAGATCGCCCAGCAGTACTATTTGTGAAAGTTTATCTCTTGTTGCAAACATTTTAAAACCATCAAACAGTGTCCAGTTCAGCTGTACAGAAGCATTTATGTTGTTAGAACGGATGGCTTTACTTTCTCTTTTGCTTCCGTCGGAGAGTTTTTGTTTTTGATTATTGTTATTGAATATCACGCCTGTTGTAGCATTTACCCTTGGCAGGAAAGCTGCCCGGGCGTATGATTTGTCCAATGCATAAGAACTTGAATCGTTGCGAAGGAGCTGGATATCGTAATTGTTTTCAATGGTTGCAGTTATCGCCTGCTCAACTGTTAATTTGTTTTGAGCATAAGTGTTTTGGCATAAAATGATTGTACTTAAGATTAGCGCCGTTATTTTAAAACAATTCTTCATTAAATTTTTTTTATTGAACATTTGAAGCTGCAGCCTCGTCCATTTCTTCCAATGCATTTTTCTTTTTCTTTGATGAAAGGAAAGAATACATGGCCGGTATCACGAATAAAGTCAGTATCAACGAGAACATAATTCCGCCTACAACCACAATACCCAATGGGATACGGCTTGTTGATGCATCTCCCAAAGACAATGCTAAGGGTAATGCACCCAGTGACATAGCCAAACTGGTCATCAAAATCGGACGAAAACGAGCAACAGAAGCATCAATCACCGCAGGTATCTTCTTTAGGCCCGTTAATTGTTTTTTATTGGCAAATTCCACAATTAAAATTCCATTTTTCGTTACCAAACCAATTAACATAATCATGCCTATCTGAGAAAATATATTTAGCGTTTGTCCGAATATTTGTAAAGATAATAATGCACCGGCAATAGCAAGTGGTACAGTAGTGATGATAATTATTGGGTCAATGAAACTTTCGAACTGTGCAGCCAGTACCAGAAAGATAAGTACAAGCGCAAGTATAAAGGCAAAGCTTGTATTGCTGCCACTTTCTGCATAATCACGGGATGAACCACTCAGTGCTGTACTAAAAGTTTCATCCAGCAGTTTTTTCGAAATTGCCTCCATCGCTTTTATACCATCACCTACCGTTTTGCCAGGCGCCAGCCCAGATGAAATGGTGGCTGATTTGTACCGGTTAAAATGATAAATCGTTGGAGGACTGTTATCTTCTTCAAAACTTACCAGGTTATCTAAAGAAATTTGATTGCCGTTGTTACTGCGTACGTAAATTGATTTTAAATCAGAAGGGTCGTCCCGGTTATCTCTGGTTACCTGTCCCATTACCACATATTGCTTTCCGTCTTTGGTAAAAAAACCAAGGCGGCGATTACTTAAAGCCAGCTGAAGCGCTTCATTAATATTTTGCACACTAATGCCAAGTGTACTTGCTTTTAGCCGGTCGATAATTATTCTTAATTCTGGTTTATTAAATTTTAAATCAACATCGGCTCCCTGTAATACGGGGTCGTTATTTACCGCTTCAATAAATTCGGGTATTACCGCTTTTAGTTTTTCGAAATTTACGTTCTGCAAAACAAACTGCACAGGTTGGCCGCCACGGCGGTTTACGGCAATGGTTTGTTCCTGTATGCTAAAAGCACGGCCCTCGTTGAGTTTACTCAGGTTCTTATTCATCATGTCCACAATTTCCTGTTGCGATCTCTTTCGGTCGGTTGGCGGAACAAGGGTAACCCTGAAGAACCCGGAATTGACAGAACCGCCACCGGTAAAGCCCGGCGCAGTTACAGAGATCACCACATCTTTTTCAGGAATAGAATCCTGTATAAGCTTATTGATTTTGTCCATGTACCGGTCCATATAATCAAAAGCAGTGCCTTCCGGCGCCGAAACAGCCAGACGAAACTGGCTTCGGTCTTCCATAGGCGCTAATTCAGATTGTATATTAGAGCCGATTAAATAAATGATAGCAAAGCAAACTGCAATGATGATAAAGGCCACGCCTCTTGCTCTCATAAACCCAATCAGTAATTTTCTGTATCCGTTTTCCATGCCGCGGAAAAATGGTTCAGTGGCGATATAGAACTTTGAATGTTTGGGCTTTTTCTTGGTCATCTTAACATTCAATACCGGTGTTAAGGTTAACGATACCAGAGCTGAAATAAGAACCGCACCCGCCAGTACAATTCCAAACTCACGGAAAAGGCGGCCAACAAATCCCTGTAAAAAAATTACTGGCAAAAACACAATGGCCAGTGTTATGGAAGTGGAGATTACCGCAAAATAAATTTCTTTGGAACCTTCTCTGGCAGCACGCCATTTATCCATGCCGGCTTCCATTTTTTTATAAATATTTTCGGTAACCACAATACCATCATCAACCACCAGGCCCGTTGCCAATACAATGGCCAACAGCGTAAGTACATTGATGGTAAAGCCAAAAAGATACATGATAAAGAAAGCGCCGATCAGGGAAACCGGTATATCAATCAAAGGCCTGAACGCAATAAGCCAATCTCGGAAGAAAAGATAAATAATGAGAATAACCAGTACCAGTGCAATTATCAGCGTTTCTTTTACTTCGGCAATTGATTTTTTGATATATTTTGTCTGATCGAGACCAACCTGCAATACAATGTCATCTGGTAATTCTTTTTTAATCTGCTCAAGGCGTTTGTAAAATTCATTGGAGATGGAAATATAGTTAGAACCCGGTTGCGGTACTACATACATGGCAATCATGGGAATGCCGCTCTCTTTTAAAACCGATTCTTCGTTTTCGGGGCCCAGCACAACTTCCGCAATATCTTTAACTTTAATATCGGAACCGTTTACGTTTTTAACGATTACGTTCCTGAATTCTTCTTCGGTATTGATCTTTCCAAAAGTTCTAACCGAAAGTTCGGTTGCATTACCCGCAATTTTACCTGAAGGCAATTCCACGTTTTCTCTAGCCAGTGCTGATTGTACATCTGGGAAAGTGATGGCATAGGCACTCATTTGTGTTGTGTTGAACCAGATACGCATAGCATATCTTTTTTCACCCCAAATGCCCACGCCGCTTACGCCGGGAATGGTTTGCAAACGTTCTAACAAATTGTTGTTTGCAAATTCGGTTATCTGCAGTTGGTTACGGGTATTGCTTTGAATAGTAAAAGCCAGAATAGGATCGGAGCTTGCATCGGCTTTGGAAACAACTGGCGGCGCTTCCAAATCGGAGGGGAGTGAACGGATAGCCTGTGATACCTTATCACGTACATCATTGGCCGCTGCTTCCAGATCTTCGCCGAGTTCAAACTCTACATTAATATTGCTACTGCCCTGGCTGCTTGATGAAGTGATATTTTTTACGCCGGCAATTCCATTCACGGCTTTTTCCAAAGGCTCGGTTATCTGCGATTCAATAATATCGGAATTAGCGCCGGGGTAGGAGGTACGTACACTGATATTAGGTGGATCGATTGCGGGATAATCTCTTACACCCAGAAATTTAAAGCCAATAAAACCAAATAACATGATAGCGATACTGAGTACTATCGCCATTACAGGCCGCCTTAAACTAATCTCTGAAATATTCACCTACACCGCGTTTTATGGTTTATTAACTTTACTTACAATCACTTTTGAACCGGGCTTGGTGGTTAGCAATCCGGTAATTAAAACCGTATCGCCTGCTTTAAGGCCCGATGTAATCTCCACCATGGCTGAATCTCTGACACCGGTTGTTACTGTTTCAAAATTGGCAACACCGTCACGGTAAACGATAACTTCTTTATTTCGGGCTTTAGGGATAACCGCCTGAGATGGAATCATTAAAGCCGCATCATTTTGGCCAAGTTCAATCTTAACTTTCACAAATGAGCCTGCAATAAGTTGGGCATCGGGCTTATCAACCATGGCCCGCACTCTTAAACTCCTCGTCTCTTCTGCAATATTATTTTCGGTGGCAATTACTCTTGCCGTGTATTTTTTCTGATTGCTTTCAATACCAAACTGAACCTGGCCGCCGTTTTTTATTCCGCTGCCATATTTTTCGGGCACAGTAAATTCCAATTTTAACTGGTTTACTTTTCTTAAGGTGCTGATGGTAGTTGCCGGTGTTATGTAAGCGCCAATACTGATATTTCGGAGGCCAAGTTTTCCGCTGAAAGGTGCTCTCAGCGAGGTTTTGCTGATACTGGTCTGGACAATATTCATATCGGCCTGAATATTATTTACAGAGAGGTTATATAATTCATATTCTTGCTGGCTAACGCCGTTTATCTTTAGCAAGGCTTCGTATCTTGCCAAGGTTTCCTGAGCAACTTTTAACTGCACTTTAAGCTTGCTTAGTTGTGCCTGCAGATCACCATCATATAGTTTTACCAACATACTTCCCTGACCAACACTGCTGCCTTCATTAAAATAGATACCGGTTACCCTGCCTGATACTTCGGGGTGCAGTTCGGTTTCTTCGGCAGGTATTAAACTGCCGGGCATTTCAATATCCTGCGATAGCACGCTTGGCGTAACAACATAGGCCTCTACTTTTGCCGGAGGTTTGTTGGCATTGCCACCAGCAGGTTTCTTTTCGTCTTTTGCCGATGACTGGCAGGAGGCCATTAAAATGGTAAAGCCGAAAAGCGATAAAGCAGTAATAGAAGTTTTCCCAGCCACTTGTACAGGTTTTAATTGATGTTGTAACAATATTCAGGCAACTAAGTTCCCAAATAAAGCTGATATGCCGTTAAAAAAGTTATCAGTGGAAAATAAACAGGATAGAGGATTAATTATTTCTGGCAACCACTTTTACGGTTTGTTTTATACGGTTTGCCTGGTGTATCAGTTCCTGTTTTTCTTTACTGAGGATAGTGATATGACCCATTTTGCGGCCGGGTTTGGTTTCTTTTTTACCGTAGATATGAACAAAAACGTTTTCAATCTGCAGAATTTCTTTTAGCCCTTCATAAACGGCATCACCTTTGCAACCCGCTGCACCTAAAAGATTTACTATGGCAGCAGGTAAAATATGTTCGGTGCTGCCTAAAGGATAGCGCAGCATTACCCGCCACAACATATCAAATTGTGAGCTGTAATTTGCTTCAATGGTATGATGTCCGCTGTTATGTACACGGGGAGCAGTTTCGTTTACCAAAACGTTATCGTCAATATCAACAAATAGTTCTACTGCAAAAATACCGGGGCTTTTTAAATCTTTCACTACTTTTAAAG
>JBBKXU010000210.1:0-2719 GCA_037969645.1 Ferruginibacter sp.
GATTTGGCCCGAGCGGTGAAACTATCATGGATTATTCGATCTACGACGCCATCAGAGCGGGTTTTGGTAAAGTAGTGTTCATCATACGCAAAGATTTTGCAGAAGGTTTTAAGTCGACATTCGAACCCAAACTACAGGGAAAAATAAAAACTGAATATGTGTACCAGGAGATGGATTCTCACCTGGGCGAACTAAAAGCTCCGGCAGACAGAACAAAACCCTGGGGAACCGGCCACGCCGTTTTATGCGCCATGGATGTGGTGAAGGAGCCTTTTGCGGTTATTAATGCCGATGATTATTATGGTCAGGATGCTTTTGTAAAAGCGGCTGATTTTTTAAACAACGAATGCACCGAAAAAAAATATGCCATTATTGGGTACGAGTTGGAGAAAACATTGAGCGACCATGGCTCTGTTAGCCGTGGGGTTTGCCAGGTTGATGAGAAGCAAAATCTTGTCAGCATTAAAGAACGTACAAAAATTTACAAAGAAAACGGTATCATTACCTACGAAGATGAGACAGGGAAACATAGTGTACCATCCGATTCAAGTGTATCTATGAATTTCTGGTGTTTTCACCCTTCATTGTTTAGCGAAACCGAAAAATTGTTTTTAGATTTTGTACAAAACAACACTGAAAATATTAAAGCCGAATTTTTTATTCCCATCATGGCCGAAGACTTTATGGATAGCCAGGGCGGGCATATCAGCGTAATTCAAACGTCATCCAAATGGTTTGGTGTTACGTATAAAGAAGATGCGCCGGTTGTAAAAGCAAGTGTAGATAAACTGGTTGCCAATGAGGTTTATCCGCCATCACTCTGGTCGTAATATGCACAAAAAAAGCTGTTGAAAATTCAACAGCTTCTATATTCGTTTTCCGGGGGGTATTAGTTTCCAACTATCATAAATACAAACTCTTCCATTTTGCTTACCTGCTGCTCCCTGTCCAAACCTCTTAAAGCTGTATTGGTTGGTAGTTTAATATTTACCGTGTCGCCGGCTTTTTTAACGGCGTCCAATAGTTTATAAATATTTTTTGATTTGGCCGCAAAAACAACGCCATCAGCTGTTAAGTTTTTTGAAGTGATGATACCAATTATCTCACCCTTTTTATTTAAAACCGGGCCACCACTATTACCTGGGTTTACCGATACCGAAACCTGATAAGCTGTAGAATCACCTTCATTACCCGACTTAGCACTCACATATCCTTCGCCATAAACAATTTCATTACGCGGAAAACCGAGTGTAAAAATCTGTTCTCCAAGGTTTGAATTGTTTTTATTAATAGAATAAGGCAGGTTATAAACGGTTTTATAAGCCTCATCTGTAATTTTCAAAATAGCGAGGTCGGTATTCTTATCTGTATAAATTGACTGGGCTGTAAAAATTTCGCCTTTATGATTTTCAACGTAAATGGTCTTTAACCTGTTTACCACGTGAGCATTGGTAATAATATAACCTTTGCCGTCAATTAAAAAACCAGTTGCCCTGTAATCGGGATTTGGATTTCTTTGAATTGGCGTATTGGCACTGGTATTAGTACCTGCTTTAATAGTATGGTCGAGCTGATCAACCTTCCTTTCAGTTTTATCAATCTTGGCCATTAAATCGCCAATATTATTTTTATCTACAGTGCTGTTATAAGTGCTGATTAAGCCGGTTGTAACTAACGACACTATACCTGCAATAGAAGCTGCAACAGCAATATTGCGTTTATATTTTTTCCAAAGAAAAACAACTTTGGCTTTGCCTGTTAATTTAGCCTTGCTGATGATGCCTTCCTCGGTTAATTTATTCTCTACCTCGTAAAGCGAATGCTTGTAGGCTTTAATATTTGCCTGCTTTTCAAGTTCGTGGAATAAAAAAGTTTGCTCAACCACCATCTGGTCTATGGCTGGATCTTTCTTACGAATCTCTTCGAAAAAGTCTTTTTCCTTTTGGGTCATTTCTCCTTTCAGGTAGCGCTCAACAGCTTCTATAAGTAATATTTCATCCATCTTACTGTCCATTTTTATATTGTGCAAAAAACAGCTTCTTCAATCTTACCAAACACTTGTATTTCTGTGTTTTGGCATTATCTGCATTGGTGTAACCAAAATCATCCGCTATTTCCTGCATATTTTTTTTCTGAATATAATATGCGTCTAATAAACTCTTACAGGGTTCGCCAATTTTACTCATGGCATCTTCCATAATCTTAAAATCGGCATTGTGCTTTTCATGCAATTCAAGATCTTCATCAACCGCTACCGTATCCTCCACATTTTCAACCAAATTGCCAAAACGTTGCATTTGTTGCAATCTTTTTAGCCAAAGCCGTCTGCAAACCGAGTATAAATAAGTTTTTAACTGGCAATTCAGCTCAAAACTCCCCGAAACCGCTTTTTCATAAATAACAATCATAGCTTCCTGAAAAATATCCCTTGCCTCGTCGCTATTACCGTTATTGTTAAGTATAAAAGCCTGAATCATAGGGTAGTTATCCCTGTAAATGCCCTCAATAACCGTTCCGTCGTTTACTGCCAGCGCCTCTAATAATTGCCTTTCCTGTTCAAAATTGCTCACTAACTAAATATTAATACGTTTACTTATGATTGGTAACCCTAAACAGCGAAAATAAACTTTTTAAAAAAATAATACGATTTTTTGAAAGACCAAGGCCTAACTGATTTAATTTACTTAATACGACCCAAGTTAATTAAATCAAGGAAAGA
>JBBKXU010000211.1:0-5930 GCA_037969645.1 Ferruginibacter sp.
CCTTTTATAAACACTGATTTTTGGGAATCGTCTCCTTCCCTGTCGCCTGATAAAAGAGACCTTTATTTTGCTAGTAGCCGTGCCGGTGGTTTTGGCGGAAGAGACATCTGGGTAACACATCGTTTACCAACAGGTAAGTGGAGCCGCCCCGAAAATTTAGGCGAAGCAGTTAACACAAGTGGCGATGAAAGCTGCCCCTTTATGCATGCCGACAATGAAACACTTTATTTCAACAGCAATGGCCATCCCGGTTATGGGATGACGGATCTTTTTTTCAGTAAAAAAGTAAGCGACAGCAGTTGGCTGGAAGCGGAGAACTTGGGCTACCCTATCAATACCATTGATGACCAAGGATCGCTAGTTGTGGCAGCTGATGGCAAAACAGCTTACTATGCCAGCGAAGGACCAGACTCAAGAGGTGGTCTTGATTTGTATTCTTTTCAACTTCGAGAAGGTATCAGGCCCTTAAAAACCTTATGGGTAAAAGGAAAAGTGTTTGATAAAAAAACAAGTGCTGGTCTGCCTTCGGGCGTTGAATTGATTGATATAAAAAGTGGTAACCTTATCAGCAAATTACAAACCGATGAAGATGGTAATTACTTAGTTACTTTACCTGTGGGGAAAGATTATGTATTTAATGTTAACCGGAAGGGCTATTTATTCTATTCTGATAATTTTTCTTTGATAGATAACAAAACAGATTCCATTTTTACGGTAAACATTCCTTTACAGCCAATTGAAAAAGGTGCTGTAATTGTCTTAAAAAACATATTCTTTGAAACGGGCAAATTTGAATTGCAGAGTCAATCCAAGATTGAACTGGATAAATTAGTAAGCTTGTTGCTTGAAAACCCAAATTTAAAAATTCAAATTGACGGACATACAGACAATGTGGGGCAGGAAAAGGAAAACCTTATACTATCCGGTAACAGGGCTAAATCTGTTGTTGGTTATTTATTAGGCAAAGCCATTAACACCCAGCGCCTTACTTACAAAGGCTTTGGCTCATCCACGCCGGTTGCTGATAACGCAACTGAGCTGGGGAAAGCCTTAAACCGTAGAACGGAACTTTCTATTACCAGTAATTAAATATTTTATTTATTATTGTTGTGCATTTCAATCTTGTTGCCCTATGCACAACGACCTTTTATACCAAATTGCCCTTACACTGGTACCAAATATCGGTGACGTACATGCCAAAGCATTGGTGGATATTTATGGCGATGCCCAATCCATTTTTAAAGCAAAAAGAAAAGAACTGGATGCTATTGAAGGCATTGGAACCGTACGGGCAAAATC
Organism: Ferruginibacter sp.; assembly: GCA_037969645.1. Classification (GTDB taxonomy): domain Bacteria; phylum Bacteroidota; class Bacteroidia; order Chitinophagales; family Chitinophagaceae; genus Ferruginibacter. The sequence goes on from JBBKXU010000211.1 coordinate 1,300, forward strand.
TATAAAAGACTTTACCGATTTCAGCAGTTCGGAAGAAGAAATAAAATTTATTGAAAAGTATAAAATTACTCCGCTTTTTATAACTGATGAGCATTATCCAAAACGCTTATTAAACTGTTACGACAGTCCTCCGCTGCTTTACTACCGTGGCAATGCCAACTTAAATACTTCCCGAATCATTTCAGTTGTTGGCACAAGAAATAATAGTGACTACGGCAAAATTATTTGTGAAAAATTTATTGAAGATCTGAAATCAGAAAACATTTTAGTTGTTAGCGGATTAGCCTTTGGTATTGATACCGTTGCTCATAAAGCGGCGCTAAAAAACAACCTGCAAACCGTTGCTGTACTGGCTCACGGGCTCGACAGGATATATCCGCAGCAAAACAAATCACTTGCCAAACAAATTACTGAACAAGGCGGCCTGCTAACTGATTTTATCAGCAACACCAATCCCGACAAACAGAATTTTCCAAAACGTAACCGCATTGTTGCCGGCGTTTGCGATGCGGTAATTGTAATTGAAAGCAGCAAAAAAGGAGGCTCTCTTATTACCGCCGAACTGGGTAATGGATACAACAAAGATGTATTTGCCATACCCGGCAGAGTTACTGATTCAAAAAGCGAAGGCTGTAATTATCTTATCCAAAATAACAAAGCTGCATTAATAAACAGCGCCACCGACTTTCTGGAAATGATGGGCTGGAGTCAGGATCAAAAACCAACTGCAAAAAAACAACGGGAACTATTCATTGAACTTTCGCCCGATGAAAGGATTGTGGTTGATATACTGCAACAACAGGATAGTATTCAAATTGATGAACTGTATTTTAAAAGCGGGTTAAGCAGCAGTGCGGTTGCAGCTGCTTTACTGATGCTTGAGATGCAGAATGTAGTTATTTCGCTACCGGGAAAGGTTTACAAAATTGCTTGATTTGGCTGTATCATACCATTTTTAATTACTTATAGCCAAATTGAAAATAAATTCAAATTGGCTATAAGTGTGATTTTGTATACATTTATAGCCAAATTGACCACTATGCCCGGTATCATCGGAAGAAAAAAAGAAAAAGAAATTTTAGCTGCTGTTGAAAATGATAAACGCTCAGCATTTATTGCCGTATATGGCAGGCGCCGGGTAGGCAAGACTTTCTTAATCCGGTCAGAATTTCAGGGAGATTTTTCATTTCAATTAACCGGTATTGCCAATGCAAGTCTGGAACAGCAGCTCTCAAATTTTGACAACGCCTTTAAAAAAATACCCGCTAAACAAAAAGCCGAGCCCGCAAAAAACTGGTTACATGCATTTGAGCAGTTAATCCAATTCCTGGAAAATACTCAAACAGAAAAAAAGATAATCTTCTTGGATGAACTGCCTTGGTTTGATACACCCAACTCGGGCTTTATACCCGCTTTAGAGCATTTTTGGAACAGTTGGGCATCGGGTCGCAATGATATTATACTTATTGTTTGCGGATCGGCAGCGTCTTGGATGATAAGTAAGCTGATAAACAATAAAGGCGGCCTGCACAACCGGGTAACCAAGAGAATGAAAATAAATCCATTTTCTTTACAAGAGTGTGAGGAATTACTTCAATCCAAAAAAATAGTATTAGACAGGTACCAGCTAATACAGATGTATATGGTATTTGGCGGCATCCCGTTTTACTGGAACGAAGTTACAAAAGGACTAAGCGCCGCTCAAAACATCCAACAAATATGTTTTAATGAAAATGGTTTGTTAAGAACCGAATTCTCGAACCTGTACAGCTCTTTGTTTAGTAATGCGAATAGGCATATTGCCATTGTAGCGGCACTGGCAAAAAAAGCAAAAGGATTAACAAGAGATGAAATTATAAAAGGTTCGGACCTGCCCGATGGAGGCAGCCTTACAAGGCTTTTGACCGAGCTGGAAGAAAGCGGATTTATAAGAAAATACATCCCCTTCGGAAAAAAAAACAGAAACAGTTTATACCAGCTAACAGATTTTTACACCTTGTTTTTTCTCCGTTTTATGAACGCAAACAGGCAATTTGATGAAAACAGCTGGTTAAATATGATTGACAGCCCGGCCCACAGAGCATGGAGTGGTTACGCATTTGAGCAGGTTTGTCTCTATCATACATCGCAAATAAAAGCGGCATTGGGCGTTGCAGCAGTAGAAACCAATACTTCGAGCTGGCGAAGCAGCACGATGGAGAAAGGCGCACAGGTTGATTTAATTATAGACAGACGGGATCAGGTAATTAATCTTTGCGAAATGAAATTCTCCATTAATAAATTTACCATTGACAAAAAATATGATACTGAACTGCGGAATAAAATAGCTGCTTTCAAAAAAGAATCAGGCACACGCAAATCGGTGTTTTTAACCCTTATTACAACTTTTGGTTTGCAACAAAATAATTATGCTGCTGGTTTGGTACAAAACGATATTACTATGGATGCGCTTTTTGAATAAAAGCCATCTAATATATCCAACTTTGCGCTTTCAACTTTGCACTTTATCTTTGCCTATGGCAACAATAAATAACTCCACAGCTAAAGGCAATTCCAAAAAATTTTACGACGGCTTAACATTTGATGACGTTTTACTTATGCCGGCCTATTCGCAGATATTACCTCGTGAGGTAAATATCAGTACGCAACTTACAAAAACCATAACGCTTAATGTACCCATGCTTAGTGCAGCCATGGATACCGTTACCGAAGCTGCTCTGGCTATTGCATTGGCAAGAGAAGGCGGCTTGGGAATTTTACACAAAAACATGAGTATTGATCAGCAAGCCGACCAGGTACGCAAGGTAAAAAGAAGTGAAAGCGGCATGATCATTGACCCGGTTACTTTACGCCCTGATGCAGCCATTGGCGAAGCTTTACGGCTGATGAAGGAAAATAAGATTGGCGGTATTCCTATAGTTGATGCAAACCATAAATTAGTGGGCATTCTTACCAATCGTGACCTTCGTTTTGAAACTAATTTCAAAGACAAAGTGAGCACGGTAATGACAAAAGAAAATTTAATTACAGCACCCGAAGGCACCGATCTTAAAAAAGCCGAACTCATCTTCAAAAAAAATAAGATTGAAAAATTACCGGTGGTAAATAAATCCGGAAAACTATTGGGACTGATAACTTTCAGCGATATTTTAAAATTAAAATCTCACCCGCATGCTTTGAAGGATGCCTTTGGAAGATTATTGGTTGGTGCCGGTGTTGGCATAACCAGCGATACCATGCAACGGGTAGAAGCATTGCACAAAGTTGGTGTTGATATAATTTGTTTAGACAGCGCTCACGGCCATACCAAGGGTGTTATGGATGCGCTAAAAAGCATAAAGAAAACTTTCAAAAATATACAGGTAATTGCTGGTAATGTTGGTACAGGTGCCGGGGCAAAAGCGCTGGCCGATGCAGGTGCCGATGCGGTGAAAGTGGGTATTGGGCCGGGGTCCATATGTACCACCAGAATTGTGGCTGGTACCGGTGTACCACAAATTACTGCTGTTATGGAAGCTGCAGCAGCTTTAAAGAATAAGAAAGTTGGCATCATCAGCGATGGCGGAATAAGATACACAGGCGATATGGTAAAAGCACTTGCGGCTGGCGCCAGTTGCGTAATGATGGGTAATGTTTTTGCAGGCACAGAAGAGAGCCCCGGTGAAACCATCATTTTTGAAGGACGTAAATTTAAACAGTACCGGGGCATGGGCTCATTGGGTGCTATGGCGCAAGGCAGCAGCGACCGCTACTTTCAGGATGTGGAAGATGATATCAAAAAATTTGTACCCGAAGGCATTGAAGGCCGTGTTGCATTTAAAGGCAATGTAAGAGAAGTGATTCATCAGTTTACCGGTGGCTTAAGGGCCGGTATGGGCTATTGCGGCGCAAAAAATATAAGTGAATTGCAAAAAGCAACTTTTGTAAAAATTACCAATGCGGGTATGAAAGAGAGTCACGCACATGATATTGCGATAACTAAAGAAGCGCCGAACTATAGCAGGTAAAGCACCCCTCGAACTTCGTTCTTTCTCCTTCGGAGAACCTGAAGGGGGAACTGAACGATTCGAAGATCGAAAGCTTATTATGAAGAAAAGAATTCAAAATATTATACGATTTAACTTCAAGTTCCCTCTCCTTTGGAGTTCACGAGCGAAGCAAAGGGAAAGAGCGAAGCTTATTGGGGTGAGGCTTTTCTTCGTTTGCATATTTGCCAATCTGCAATTTTGCTTATTTGCCCAGGACAGTTCCCATCTCCGCATCTCTTTGCTCACTTGCACTCCCGGCGAAGAACTTTATACCGTTTTTGGGCATAGTGCCTTTAGGGTAATTGACAGCAGCCTGGCTTTTAATGACGGCCGACGTGATGTAGTTTATAATTATGGCACATTTAATTTTGATGATGACGGCTTCTATTTAAAATTTGTGAGGGGTAAATTGATGTACTACGTTTCCGCAGTTTATTTTTCTGATTTTAAATATGATTATGAATCAACCAACAGGGGAATAACCGAGCAGGTTTTAAATCTATCTGCAACAGAAAAAATAATTGTTCAAAATTTTTTAAACGAGAATTTAAAAGAAGAAAACAAATACTACCAGTACGATTTCTTTTTTGATAACTGTACTAC
>JBBKXU010000212.1:0-2698 GCA_037969645.1 Ferruginibacter sp.
AGACCATACCAACAAAACCATTCACTGGATCTGTGTGCCTGCCATTTTCTTTTCTATAATCGGTTTGTTATATGGCATTAAGCTTCCGGTAGTATTAGCCGGAATACAGTTAAACGTTGCCATCATAGTACTGGCACTTGTCACCATTTATTATATCACCCTTTCCAAAACTCTGTGGGTAGGCCTTTTATTATTTGCTGTATTGTGCCTATGGTTATGCAACCTGATTGAACAGGCAAATTTCATGCAGCTTTGGCTTTTCAGTATCATCGTTTTTGTTGCGGCATGGATTGGCCAGTTTTACGGCCATAAAATTGAAGGCAAAAAGCCCTCTTTTTTAAAAGATATTCAATTTTTAATGATTGGCCCCGCCTGGTTAATGAGTTTTATTTATAAGAAACTGGGGATAGGGATTTAAGAAAATACTGATAATGGATGCTTGATTCTGGATGCACTCTGAAGATGTAAAAATTCTTTAATAATCAAACTCTATCCAGTCTCAAGAATCCGGCATCTTATCCTCACATTCCAAACAACCCCTTATTCAGAAGCTGCAAAGTAATCTCCTTATCTGCCCGGGCAATCAATAAAGAAATATTATGCCTGCTGCCGCCATAACTTACCATACGCACCGGTATAGGTTCCAGCGCATCAAATATTTTTTTCATCACATCTTTTGTTTCGGCAATTTCGTTACCTACAATTGATACGATGGTTTGGTTGGTATCAATCTCTACTGTTCCAAATGCTTCCAATTCTTTTAAAATATCCGGCAAGTGAATATCATCGTCAATAGTAACAGAAACAGCAACTTCCGATGTAGTGATCATATCAATGGCGGTACGATGCTTTTCAAATACTTCAAACACTTTACGAAGGAAACCATAAGCCAGTAACATGCGGCTGCTCTTTATTTTAATAGCAGTAATACCATCTTTTGCAGCCACAGCTTTCACACCAACACTACCGGCTTTTTCAGTAATTAACGTGCCATTTGCATCAGGTTCTAAAGTATTAAGTAAGCGAACCGGCACATTAAAAAACTGGGCGGGCCAAATGCTAGCAGGGTGCAGAATTTTTGCACCAAAATAAGCCAGCTCGGCAGCCTCTTCAAAACTCAGTTGTTCAATGGCCTTTGTTTCTTCAACCACACGTGGATCATTGTTATGCATACCGTCAATATCGGTCCATATTTCGCAAACAGTGGCATTGATAGCTGCACCAATTAAAGAAGCACTGTAATCACTTCCGCCTCTTTTTAAATTATCCACCTCGCCTTTTGCATTACGGCTGATATATCCCTGGGTAACGAAAATATTTTTGTCTTTGTTCTTATTTAAAATTTGAGCCAGTTTTACTTTGATGGTGCCCACCTGTGGCTCATCATATGTGTCGATGGTCATAAAATCCAAAGCGGGAATTAAAGCATGATCAACTTTAATTTCTTCCAAATAAATACTGAATAATTTAGTGCTCAGCAATTCACCCTGGGCCAGAATATCTTTATTTAAAGCCTGGCTGAAAGATATTTTTAAAATGATGGTGAGAAATTCGAAGTGTTCGTTCAGTACCTCATTGGCTTTATTACGGGTTTCGTCTTCTGTCAATAGTTCGGTAACAAAGTTTTTGTAATGCTCATGCAAAGCATCAATCTCTTGTTTGGCTGCTGATCTGTCGCCTCTCGAAAGGGATTCACTTATTTCTACCAGCGCATTGGTCGTTCCGCTTAATGCCGATAAAACGACTATCTTACTTTCCTCATCCTTTGTTATCAATTTTGCAACTTCCTGCATACGTTGCGGCTTACCCACGCTGGTGCCACCAAACTTCATTACTTTCATTATACATATTCTTTTAAACCTACCTACCACAGGCAGGCTGCAAATATATTACAAGTAAAATTGAGAAAGTGATCAGTTAGTAATTTCCTTAATAAAAACGGGGTTAGTTGGATTTGAAATATCGTATAAACTGATACCTGTGTTGATAAAACAGATCAACAGGTTACCATATGGAATCACATCTTTAAAATAACCGCCGGCTACAGTTCTGATTTCTATTGGATTAGCAGCATCAGCCACATTAATAACTTTTAAGCCTTCATTGTTACAACAGATGTATAAAACAGAACCATTCAAACCAAGGCCTTCGGGGCTGGTTATTGGCAGGGTTTTAATTAATACAGGTTGAAAAACATTTCTGATATCATGAACATATAAACCACTTACCGCAGGGCCACAGGCAGTATTTCCTTTTAAAGTAACAAATGCTATGCTGTCGTTTGCCACTACCGGATCGCAACTCCGTGCATGACGGGCTTCGCCAAGTTTTGTTGGAATTGAAGGTGTATCTATAGAATAAATAAACATGCCGGTAGTGGTACCAATAAACAGTCGGTTATTAAAAGGGTAAATGGTTTCCACATCAAAATTGATTACTGTGGTATTTGTTTTTATAGGATTAATGGGATTGCTAATGTCGTAAGAATATAAATTACGGCTATCAACAGCATACAGATAATTACCTACAATAGTAAATTTAGAAAGAGAGCCAGCCTGACCGGTTGGAGAAGCAGAAGCATCTACCGCATTGTCTTTGCTGCAGTTCCAGCCGGCAAAACAAACAGTGAATATGAAGAGCGCTTTATATATTGAAAGTTTCATGTACTTTTTTTAAACTGGTTAATTTTTAAAACAAC
>JBBKXU010000213.1:0-11309 GCA_037969645.1 Ferruginibacter sp.
ATTGAAAATTACTCCCGTTTTTTTGATAGGCGCAAACCGGGTACAAGACCTTTCTGTTTGCTGGACTATTTTCCCAAAGATTTTATAACCATAATTGATGAGAGCCATCAAACGATACCACAGGTAAGCGGCATGTATGGCGGCGACAGAAGCAGAAAATTAGTATTGGTTGATTATGGTTTTCGCCTGCCATCAGCCTTAGATAACCGGCCATTGAATTTTAATGAATTTGAAGGTTTGCTTAACCAAACCATTTATGTTTCAGCCACACCAAGCAAATACGAACTGGAAAAATGCGAAGGCGTAGTAACAGAGCAGGTAGTAAGGCCAACCGGATTATTAGATCCGCCGATTGAAGTACGTCCATCAATAAACCAGATTGATGATTTGTTGGATGAAATTGATAAGCGCATAAAAAAAGGCGACCGTGTTTTGGTTACCACGCTTACCAAACGTATGGCCGAAGAGATGACCAAATACCTGCATCGCATCGACATTAAATGCAAATACATACATAGCGAAGTGGATACACTCGAAAGAATAGAAATTCTTCGAGAGTTAAGACTGGGGACCATTGATGTGTTGGTTGGTGTAAATCTTTTAAGAGAAGGTTTGGATTTACCCGAAGTTTCATTGGTTGCTATTTTAGATGCAGATAAAGAAGGTTTTTTACGCAACGAAAAAAGCCTTACCCAAACTGCAGGCCGTGCTGCCCGTAATGTTGATGGTTTGGTTATTTTTTATGCCGATAAGATGACCGACAGTATGCAACGCACCATTGATGAAACTAACCGCCGCCGTGAAAAACAGATGGCTTTTAATATTGAGCACAACATCACACCAACAACAATTATAAAAAGCACTGAACAAATTATTGCCCAGGGATCGGTACTTGATGTGAAAGGTTACGACCCGGCAAACCCTTATTCATTGGCGCCAGATGAAGAATTGATTACAGTTGCTGCGGAAGATCAAGCTGTTTATACAACCATCCCGCAGTTAGAAAAAGCCATAACCAACACCAAAAAAGTGATGAACAAAGCCTCTAAAGACCTCGACTTTATGGAAGCCGCAAGACTGAGGGATGAAATGTTCAGATTGCAGAAAGAATTGGAGGAGATGAAAAGCTAGCTATTATTCTCCTTCTGTAGGCCACCAATCATTACCAAAAACATCTTTAAAGCCGCAGGTAAAACCATATTCCTGCTTGCCCGGTTCCATAACTGATATTGCTCCTGCAGCCATGGCTTTCTTATAAGTATCTTCTACACTATCTACATAAATAAAAATACCTGCAGGCCGGGCTGTAAACTCAGGCGTAACATCGGCAAACATAATGACCGCTTCGCCAATGCGTAGTTCGCCGTGCATAATTATGTCTTCGCTTCGGGGTACTATTAGCTGTTCTTTGGCGCCAAACACATTTTTCATAAAAACTACGAATTCGGCAGCGTTGGGTAGTATCATATAAGGCATTACCCTATTGTATTGTGGAGGAATCTTCATAATGTTCTTTTTGCAAAAGGTACATAAATATTTAAAATAATTTGTTATCTTAACCCTCCCTTAATAATAAAAATCAACATTTTATGACTACAATCGCTCTCTACAACCTTAAAGGCGGCGTGGGTAAAACGGCCAGTTGCGTAAATTTTGCTTATCTGGCTGCAGCCGATGGCTTTAAAACCCTGCTTTGGGATATTGATCCTCAAGGCTCTTCTTCTTTTTACTATAAAGCAAAGCCCAAAACGCATCCCGGTATAAAAAAACTAGTAACCAAAGATGCTGATTTGGAAAACGCTATCCTGAGTACCGATTTTGAATTACTGGATGTAATACCTGCTGATAACAGCAGTAAAAGTTTTGATATACTGCTAGATGAAATGAAGGGAAATAAAAATCGTTTGAAATCTGTTTTAAAACAATTGCAAGGCGAATACGATTTTGTTTTTATTGATTGTCCGCCGGGCCTGAGCGCATTAAGCGAAAACATTTTTAACGCCGCAGATATAGTACTGATGCCGGTTATACCATCCACGCTATCCATACGCACCTACAATATGGTGAAAGATTATTTCAAAGAAAAATCATTAGACATCAGTAAAATGATGTGCTTTTTCACCATGACAGATCTGCGTAAAAACATGCATAACGAGATTATGCAAGAGCTGTATAAAGACAAACGTTTCTTCCAGAATTACATTCCTTATTTAAGCGATGTAGAAAAAATGGGCATTCACAAAGCACCCATTATGGAATTTGCCAACAGCAGCTATGCAGCCAGTTGCTACCGGGAGCTTTGGGTGGAAATTAAAGAAGGGGTGCTTGAATAACCTGTGCCACAAAGATGCACAAAGGTTACGCAGAGATTCACAAAGAAAACATTAAAAAGCTGCTCTTATGATTGAAGATGAAATCTCCAACATAATAATAGGTTGTGCAATTGATGTTCATCGGGCATTCGGGCCCGGTCTGCTGGAATCCGCATACAGAGAGTGTTTATTTTATGACTTGAATGAAAAAGGATTGTTGGTTGCCAAAGAAAAGCCAATGCCTATTATATATAAAGAAGTGAAGCTGGATCACGGGTATCGTATGGATCTGTTAGTTGAAAACAAAGTTGTAGTTGAATTGAAAACAGTAGAAGCAATAAATGAAGTGCATGTAGCTCAACTACTCACTTACCTTAAACTTGGCGATTACAAATTAGGATTAATAATAAATTTTCACACAAAATTGCTTAAACAGGGAATTAAGCGAATTATTAATTAACTATTCCAAAGAGATACAACTTTGTGCTTCTCTGTGAAACTTCCTTAGTGTATCTTTGCGGCACTTAAAAATTATGAAAAGAGAATTAAACAGCTGGTTCAGCCCCGCTTTACAAAAAGATATGCCCATCGTTACTTATGGCGATTACGGCACGGCCATTTTATTTGTACCTACTGCTGCGGCAGATTATTTAGAGTACGAGAGGTTCCAAATGATGGAAACCCTTGCTCCTTATATCAACGGCGGTAAAATAAAGGTTTTTTCAATCAACAGTATAAACAACGAAAGCTGGTTAAATAAAGAGATTGCGGGTGAGCACAAAGCCATTCGTCAAAATCAGTTTAACGAATACGTATTTAATGAAGTAGTTCCTTTTATAAAGAACAGCACATCTAACGAAACAGAAATTATTACCTGCGGTGCTTCTTTTGGCGCCTTGCACAGCATGAACCTGTTTTTAAAGCGTCCCGATCTTATAAATGGCGTAATTGCCATGAGCGGCGTTTACGATCTTACCGAATATACCGATGGTTTCTTTGATGACCAGGTGTACTTCAACAGCCCGATGCATTATATGGGTAATTTAGAAGATCATGAGATGCTTGAGAAAATTCGCCAGAGCAAACACGTTCATATTTTAACAGGCAGCGGTGCTTACGAAGACCCAAAAGCATCCAAAGCCTTTGCCGGACTGCTTTACAGCAAAGGAATAAACTACGAACTGGATGTTTGGGGCGAAGAATGGAAGCATGACTGGCCAACCTGGAGAGCCATGTTACCCGTTTATTTCGATACCCGGTTCTGATTTTCTCCCGTTTCTGCACAATAACAACATCTCTTTTTCAGTTATATAGGTACCAATATTCCTGATATATGAAAAAGCCAGTACTATTATTTGCTATCAAATGTTCGGTAATACTCTATTTTGCCGCCTGCACGGGCATTAATGAATATACTAAGGCAAAATCTGCTACTCCCCATGTAACCCAAGGAAGTTGGAAAGTAAATTTATTTGTGGACGCACAGAATGACGAAACCACTGTGTTTAACGATTGCACTTTCACATTTGAATCAAACGGAAAGATAAACGCTGTAAAAAACGGCGAAAAAATAACCGGCAACTGGGCCGAAGACGAAATCTTAAACAGAATTACTATAAATCTCAACACTAAAGACCCCGCATTAGCAAATTTGAACTCCTATTGGAATATTTCCAACATCAGTAGCACGGGACTTAGTTTTCAAAACGCCGAAAATCCTTCAGAAAGCTGGTTACAGATAACCAGTTTATGATAATAAAGAAAGTTGTTTTTGTTTATTTGAGTTTAATGATCTTAAAAAGCTGTTCCGCAAGGAGCAGCTTTTGAGTTTTTAAGAACTATTGATTGGCTGCTACAATTGTTTTACTTTTAGGGCATGTCAAAAAAATTATTTCTGTTAGATGCTTTTGCACTCGTATTCCGTGCATATTATGCACTCATTCGTAACCCACGTGTTACCAGCAAAGGCCGCAATACCAACGCTCAGTTTGGGTTTACCAATACCATTATTGAACTGATAAAGAATCAAAACCCAACGCATATGGCCGTATGTTTTGATACCCATGCACCTACCGAGCGCCATACCGATTTTGCCGATTACAAAGCCAACCGCCAGGAAACACCCGAAGATATTTTATCGGCTGTGCCGGATATAAAAAGAATTATTGAAGCCCTCAACATACCCGTAATTGCTATTGATGGTTACGAAGCCGATGACGTAATTGGTGCCTTGGCAAAGATGGCCGAAAAAGAAGGTTACGAAGTGTTTATGGTTACGCCCGATAAAGATTACGGCCAGCTGGTTTCTGAAAACATTAAAATTTACAAACCTCCTTATCAGGGTGGCAAGTTTGATATACTGGGACCTAAAGAGGTTTGCGAAAAATGGGATATTGAACGTGTTGATCAGGTAATAGATATGCTTGGGCTGATGGGTGATGCGGTTGATAATATACCCGGCATTAAAGGCGTTGGTGAAAAAACCGCCGCCAAACTTTTAAAAGAATACGGAACACTCGAAAATGTTTTAGACAATGCCGATAAAATAAAAGGCAAACTCGGTGAAAAAGTAGTTGCAGGTAAAGAGCTTGCGCTGTTGAGCAAAAAATTAGCCACTATCATCTTGAATGTGCCGGTTGAGTTTAATGAAAAGAATTTTTTAATAGAGGAGATGAACAAACCGGCTCTTAAAGAAATTTTTGAAGAACTGGAATTTAAGACTTTGGGGAAACGTATACTAGGCGACGATTTCGATCTGGGTACAATCAGCGGAAATCCCGCAAGCGATGATTCAAAATCGAAAAAACCGCAACAGGCTCAGATGGATCTCTTTGGCAATATTATTGAACAACCAGCGGAAGTTTCAATAAAAATAAAACCCGAGGAAAACATTATTCTTGTTGATAAGAACATAGAAAACACGCCGCATGATTATGCTCTGGTACAAACCGATGATGAAATAAAAAACCTTGTAAAACATCTAACAACCTTTGATGAAATTTGTTTTGATACAGAAACCACGGGTATTGATGCCAATGAAGCGGAACTGGTAGGAATGAGTTTTTCTGTAGAGCCCGGTAATGGTTTTTATATTCCTTGTCCAGATGACGAAGCTGGTTGTATAAAAATTTTAAAGCATTTTGAAAAGCTTTTCGGCGATAAAACCAAAACATGGATAGGGCAGAATATTAAGTACGACATGCTGATATTGAAATGGTATGGTTTTGAATTGGCAGGAGAAATTTTTGATACTATGCTGGCTCATTATGTAATAGAGCCCGAAGGCAAAAGAAGCATGGATGCCATGGCAGAAAAATATCTGGGCTATGCCACCGTTCACATTGAAGAACTGATTGGTAAAAAAGGAAAGAATCAGGGCAGCATGAGAGATGTAGCGCCGGAACTAATAAAAGATTATGCTTCGGAAGATGCCGATATCACTTTGCAACTAAAGAATGTATTTCTTCCTCAGTTAATGCAGAAAGAAGTAGAGAAAGTTTTCTACGAAGTAGAGAATCCATTGGTGAAAGTGTTGACAGCCATGGAATACGAAGGGATTAAGATAGACGAAGGTTTTTTAAATGCTTATTCAAAAGAACTGGAAAAAGAAGCCAAAGAAGCAGAGGAAAGTGTGTACAAACAAGCCGGTGTTCGTTTTAATCTGGCATCGCCAAAACAATTAGGCGAAGTATTGTTTGATAAAATGCTGATTGACCCCAAGGCCAAAAAAACCAAAACAGGGCAATACAAAACCGGGGAAGATGTATTGTTAAAACTGGCGAGTAAAAATAAAATTGTTGATGATATTCTGGCATTCCGGGAGTTCACAAAACTTAAATCAACTTATGTAGATGCACTGCCACTGATGATCAATAAAAAAACAGGCCGGGTGCATACTTCCTACGCACAGGCCGTTGCCGTTACTGGCCGGTTAAGCAGCAATAATCCAAATCTGCAAAACATTCCCATACGCACCGAAAGAGGAAGAGAAATAAGAAAAGCTTTTATTCCCAGAGATAAGGACCATGTGCTAATCTCTGCCGATTATTCTCAAATTGAATTACGCATAGTTGCTGCCATTAGCGGCGACGTAAACATGTGCGAAGCATTTAAAAGCGGAAAAGATATTCATACTGCAACAGCTGCCAAAGTGTTTAACGTAGAAGAGTCTGAAGTAACCAAAGAAATGCGTTACAAAGCAAAGAGTGTAAACTTTGGTATCATTTACGGTCAGGGTGCTTTTGGTTTGGCCGAAAATTTAGGTATCAGTCGTGCTGAAGGCAAAGAGATTATTGACAACTACAAAAAACAGTTTCCCAATATCCAAAAATACATGGATGATACCATCCATTTTGCTCAAGAAAATGGTTATGTGGAAACTTTGATGGGCCGAAAGCGCTGGCTAAGCGATATCAACAGCGCTAATTTTACCGTACGGGCTTTTGCTGAACGAAATGCCATCAACTCGCCAATACAAGGCACAGCTGCTGATATGATAAAGTTGGCAATGATAAAAATTCATGCCGAATTCACTAAACATAATTTTAAATCTAAAATGCTCTTGCAGGTGCATGATGAATTGGTTTTTGATGCTCATAAGGATGAAATTGAAAAAATAAAACCCATCATTTTAAACTGTATGCAAACAGCTTTGGCATTGCCAAACGATGTTCCTACCGATGCGGAAATGGGTATGGGAAATAGCTGGCTGGAAGCACATTAAGCCATAATATACCCGCTGTAAGGTATATGAAATATGTATTCGGCGGGTTACTTTTATACGATGAAAAAACTCGTTTTTGTAATATTCTTTTTACCCGTTGCCATTTTTGCGCAAGAAACGCCCGAATCACTTGGTATTAAACTTGTCAGTTCGATAAGCTGCTCACCGGTGCAGGATCAATACATGTCGGCAACCTGCTGGAGTTTTGCAAGTAATTCCTTTTTAGAAAGCGAGTTGCTTTTAAAAACCGAAGAGAAAATAAATCTCTCCGAAATGTATGTTGCCCGTTTTTCATACATCAATAAAATATACCAATACCTTGCGCTTGGCGGCAGTACTTTCTTTACACCCGGCGGCCAGTTTCATGATGTTCTAAAAGTGGTAAAACAACATGGCATTGTACCCGAAACTGCATACACCGGAAAACCCAATGGCGAATTAAATCACAACCAGGCTAAGCTGGATACGTTGATGCATCATTTTGCACAATCCTTATTAAAAAAAAGACAAACAGAACCTTCAGCCAGAGATCTGGCTTACATGAATAAAATACTCGATCAGTATCTAGGTAAAATTCCCGAAACATTTGAGTACAAAACAAAAACCTACACGCCGCTAAACTTTACCAAAAACGTACTCCAGTTTAATGCCGATGATTATATTGAACTTACTTCTTACACCCATCACCCAATCTTTGCAAGTTTTGTTTTAGAAGATAAATACAACTGGACAAAAGATAAATATTACAATATCCCTTTGTCTGATTTTATGACAATAACCGATTCGGCCTTAGCAAACGGCTATACGGTTTGTTGGGATGGCGATGTTACAGAAACCGGATTTTTGTACGAAAGCGGTATTGCCGAATTGGGATACCCCGTTGCTGATTTTATAAAAGAAAGGCAACAGACTTACGAGGATAAACGCAGCACTATAGACCACATGATGCAAATAACCGGCACGGCCACTGATAAAAACAACCGTAAATGGTATTATATAAAAAACTCCTGGGGAAACAACTCAAACAATATGGGCGGCTTTATGTATATGAGCGAAGACTATTTCAAAATAAAAACAATTGCCATTATTGTAAATAAAAAAGCTATCCCACTTTCGGTTAAAGAAAAGATGAAGCTTTAAAAAACTCTTTTAGTTTCAATCATATTGTATTAATTGTCATCTTTGCCTGATGAAATAAACTTCGGCAAAGGTCATCTTCTTGGCCTTTACTAATGATGCACCAACCAATGTAGAATTGCGATTGGGTATAACATTCTCACTGTAGATCAATACAAGATAAACTTTCATATTCCACAACTAATTTATATAAAACTATAAGCACCCCTAATACTCTACAAGAAGTAGTATATCCCCTACAATAACTCCAAGGTTTTTACGTTTTACGCTTAATGTGTATTTACACATTGAAAAACCGGAAATATTTCATCCAATGTTCAAACCTCTACCTGCAATAATTATAGGTATTATTTTATTTTCTACTACTTCTTTTATTTCGAAGGCCCAAACAGGTAATCGTGTATTTACCGGTGCTGAAATGGTAAATTTTGGAACAATCAGTCTTTCAACTCCCGCAGGTAAAACATGGTCAACCGACAGGTTAGCTACTCCCGGATATTTCAGCGCTACAAACGGAGCAACTTATTCTAATGCATCAGATGCTAATAATATAAACGGTTACGTAAAAAAATACGGTAATCAGGCTTTTACATTCCCGGTGGGTAGCGGCACCGACTTGCGAACTTTAAGCATGTCGGCACCAAGCGCTGCTACAGATGCCTATGCCACTGCCTGGATACTGGGAGACCCAAGTGGGAATCTAGATCCAACGGGGCCCAACAGTGGGCCGCACGATATTACGTCAGTCACTTTTCCTATTCGTGTTGTAAGCCCAGTTGGCCAATGGGATTGGCAAGTAGGAAGCAATATAGGCGCCACTGGCAACGGAAATGCTTTGTTTATAACAGTGAGTATCCCAGATATGACTGCATTTGCACCCACTGCTCAACTACGCCTAGTAGGCTGGGACGGTACAAGCTGGATTGACCTGAGCGGCAGCCCCACGGCAAGTGGCAATACAGAAAATAGTACATTAAGCGGCAATATGATTCCGGGAATTACTGCAGTTGCTATTGGTTCTATATGGTGGGTATTGCCAGTAAAACTTACATCATTTACTGCCCAGGAAAAAAGTTGCGGTGCATCACTTAACTGGACTACCAGCAACGAGGAAAACATGGATCTTTATGAGATTGAACAAAGCAACAGTGGCAGCAACTTCCAAAAAATAGGTTCTGTAAATGCCATCGGCCATATCAATGAGAATAAATATGCATATACCGCCAGCCAAACAGAAACGGTAAGTTATTACCGCATTAAAATGATTGGTAAAGATGGCAGCACAACATATAGCCCTGTAGAGCGTGTAAAAGTTAATTGCACGGGTACAAACGATTTTGTAAAAGTTTACCCCAACCCGGTAAAAGAAGGATATGTCTATTTAGATTTCTCTTCTCAAATTTCATCTATTGCAAATATTATATTGGTAAATGCAGCCGGCCAAAGGGTGACTGTAAAGGGCACAACCATTGTACAAGGCAATAATATCATCAAATTTGATGTTAGTAACGTATCAAAAGGCGTCTATTTTGTTCAGTTAATTTCAGATGATAATTCACCTGTTTTTAAACCACAAAAAATAATAATTGAATAATATGAATCGGGCAATAAATTGATAACCCGTTTTAATTAAGTATATAAAATCCAAAATGACAATGAAAAAGCACTTCATTATTTTATCACTCACATTGCTATGTTTTTTCAATGGTCTGTTGGCACAGGTTAAAATGGGTAATAACCCAACTGTTATTGGCGCATCATCGGTACTGGAAATAGAGTCTACCAACAAAGGCGTTCTCTTCCCCCGCATGACAGGCGCACAAATGAGTGCCATTGCCAGCCCGGTATCGGGTATGTATGTGTATAATACAGATTCGCTTTGCTTATGCCAGTACAATGGTACAGCATGGAGAAGTATGTGTGGCTCGGGCGTAGGTTCACCTGATCGGGATTGGCATGTTACCGGTAACGCAGGTACATCTGCTACAACTAATTTTATTGGCACAACAGATGCGGTAGATTTTGTAACCAGAACAGCAGGCACTGAAAGAATGCGGGTTTTATCAGGAGGTAATGTAGGAATTGGATTGGCTAACCCATTAAGCAGCTTGAGTGTATTACGATCTGCAGCTGCCCCACCAGCCACATCGGGTACAGCTACAACAGCCATCGGCCGTTTTGAAGCACAGAATAATGTATTAGACATTGGTGGATTTTCAGCCGCACCTTATGGCAATTGGATTCAAACATCAGCAGCAAGTGATTTATCTTTTAAATCACCACTATCTCTAAATCCTAATGGAGGAAATATTGGAATAGGCATTCAAGCTCCGGTATCAGTTTTAGATATACTAGCAGATGCAACAACGGGTGGAGCTGCCGACAATATAAACTTACGAGCTTATGGAAGTGCAAATCCCGCTCTAGTATTTTGGAGTGCTAACGGAACTTTAGCAGCGCCTAGTAATTTAACAAATGGAGCCCAACCAGGGTCAATTGCTACTTTAGGACAGGTAAATGGTTCAATGCAATTATTAAATCTTATTCGCCCGGTATACACAGGTAATGGAACAACTAATAAAAGTGAATTTCAGTTGTTAACGTCTGGTATAGAGCATTTACGATTAGATTCTATCGGCAGAATGATGCAGGCTATCAATACCAGTGTAATACCAAATGGCCCGATGACAAGTTATCACATGTATGGTGATGGAACCAGCGGTTACCAGTTACTAGGTACGCAGAACCAACCCAATCCTTCAGAGGGACCCGAGATCGGTTTTTCAAGAGGTGGTTTTTACTCGGGCGTTGGTGCAGCTATTCAGTTTATTGACTATGATGCCTACTCAGGCGGTCTTGCTTTTTTAGTACACAAAGGCACCCGTAATGGTGCAAATGGTACCTATGCAGATAACTGGCCGCTGGATGTAGTGCAAGCCATGACCATAGAAAACAACGGAAGAATTGGAATTGGCACGGGAGATCCAACAGCTAATCTGCATATTATGGCAGGTGCTGCCACCGTAGGTAATGCACCTTTGAAATTTACAGCAGGTGCTGCATCGCAAACAATTAAAGAAACAGGTGCGGTAAATTACGATGGCTCAGATTTAACCCTGAGTGATGCAACATATGCT